>NZ_JAUBUI010000022.1:0-83118 GCF_036705385.1 Microcoleus sp. B3-A4
TGATTTTAAACCATCCTAATCTTCCTTCAGTCTTGTCTTATGGTACTTTGGCTGCTTAAAAACTGTCCGGAGTATTGAAATAAGTAGATCCTAAAAAAATATCGCACCAAGAAACCCGGTTTCTTACACAACACCTTCGCGCCTAAGTCAAAATGCTCTAAGAAAGTAGGTTGGGTTGAGGCACTCGTACCCAAAATTTTAGATTTTACATTTTTGCTCCCATCTAAAATAGCCAATCTAAAATCTTTTGTTGGTTTCGCTCCACTAGGGTTCAACCTACAAGGTATTATAAAAAAAACCTGGTTTATGGATACCTGATTTATACCTGTTTTTTATTCGGTTAACCGTACTTCAATAATCACTTTATTGGAGAACCTTACTGTAATTTTTTCGTCTCTCCTGTCAATGAAGTCGCGTTCGCTATACGAGGATTACTTACTGCTTTATGGGAGTTTTTAGTGAGTTTTATTTATTTCCAGTACCCAAAAAAAGTATAATTTTGGAGTGCTGATTTAGGCAGGGAGCAAGATATTGATTCCGCCGTAAAACAGCGAAATCAACTGAGAAGTTGAGCTGATTATTACCATAGCGAAACGAATAAGCTATTAGGGCATAATGTTGTGAAAGATGGAACAGGGTATGGAACTAAATTTACAGAAATTTTATAGCGCCTGCAATCCCAGCTACACCCTGGCAGTAGCAAATCAAAAAGACCGACAATACTATATCGATTTCTCTTCAGTGCGTGGCGGCACAATCGTCGAACAATTGGAGCGCACCATCAGCCGTCTGTCCCCCGATTCACCTACCTGTCAATTATTCACCGGCCACATTGGCTCTGGTAAATCAACTGAATTGCTGCGGCTGCAAGCTCAATTGCAGCAACAAGGATTTCATGTTGTTTACTTTGAGTCGAGTAAAGACTTAGACATGGCCGATGTAGATATCACTGACATTTTGTTGAGCGTTGCTCGTCAGGTGAGCGAAAGCATCGAGAAAATGAAAATCAAGCTCCAACCGACAGGTTTTAAAGCTTTGCTCAAAGGGGTTGCTGATGTTTTTCAAACTCAAATAGACTTGAGGGCTGAAGCTAATGTCCCCGGTTTTGGGGAAATAAATGCTAGCACGGAGGGAGAGTTTTCTCTGGCGCTGGGAATTGGCAAAATTACTGCTAAGGCGAAAGATGCTCCGAATCTGCGATCGGAGTTGAGGCAATATTTGGAGCCGCGAACTAACGTAATTTTAGATGCGCTTAATAAGGAGTTGTTGGAGCCGGCTAATCAAGAACTCAAACGCCAAGGTAAACAAGGACTTGTAGTAATTATCGACAATCTCGATCGCATACACCTGTGCGCGAAACCGACGGGGCGGCTTCAGCCGGAATACCTGTTTGTCGATCGGGGTGAACAGTTGGCAAGACTAAATTGCCACGTCGTGTATACAATTCCTTTGGTGCTAATTTTCTCTAACGATTTGGGCCAGTTGACCAATCGATTTGGGGTAGATCCGAAGGTTTTGCCGATGGTGCCGGTGCAGTTGAGCGACGGTTCTGAGTGCTCTGAGGGTGTGGAATTGCTGCGACAGATGGTTCTGGCGCGGGCTTTTCCAACGGTGCATCCTTCGCAGCGCTATGCTTTGGTAGGCAAAGTTTTCGACTCTGCCGAAACTCTCGATCGCCTGTGTCGAGTCAGTGGCGGTCATGTCCGCAATTTGCTGCAACTACTGTATGGCTGTCTGCAGAAACAAGACCCTCCTCTGTCGCGGGAAACTTTGGAAAATGTGATCATCCAGCGCCGCCACCAGCTTACTTTGGCGATCGAACCGGAGGAGTGGCAATTGCTGCGCCAAGTATCCGCTACCAAAACTGTGAACGGGGAAACTAAATACCAAATCTTGCTGCGTAGTCTCTGGGTGTTTGAATACCGTTACGGCGAGGATTATTGGTTTGATGTCAATCCGATTTTGGCTGACGCCAAAGAGTTTCGGCAAACAGTTGAGAATTGAGAGTTGACAGTTAACAGTTGACGGTTTACAGTCACTCGGCGAGGAAAATCGCTTTTGAACCAACGAATTTCACTGCTAGCCGACGAAAGAATAAGGGCCCAACTGTAGCAGGATCTGGTATGAAATAACAAAACTAAACCGTTAACAGTCAACTCTCAACACTCAACTAACAAAAATGATTAAAGGCACTACTAAACTGCTGGGAGTAATTGGCCATCCTGTCGAACATTCTCTGTCGCCGGCAATGCACAATGCTGCTATTTCCCACTTGGGAGTCGATTTTGTTTACTTGCCGTTTCCAGTAAAACCAGGGGATTTAAAAGCTGCTCTTGCAGGATTTGCTGCGATCGGCGTTCGCGGATTTAGCATCACGATTCCGCACAAACAAGCAATTTTACCGCTGCTGTCGGAAGTTTCCCCGATCGCCCGAGCGATCGGCGCAGTCAATACCGTATACCTTACTGACAAAGGTTGGTGCGGCACAAATACTGACGTTGAAGGCTTTCTCGCGCCGCTGCAAAGCCCCCCAACCCCCCCTTACCAAGGGGGGGCTAGGGGGGGTTCCGATTGGAGTCAGAAAGTAGCGGTCATTTTGGGGAATGGCGGGGCGGCTAGGGCTGTTGTGGCTGGATGCGCTCAATTGGGATGTGCAGAGATTCACGTTGTCGGCCGCAGCGAACAAAATTTAGCGGAATTTCAGCAGAGTTGGGTCAATTCTCCGATGCCCGTGCAGAATTTGCAGGTTCATACTTGGGAGAATTTGTCAATGTTAATCTCACAGGCAGATTTGCTGGTGAACACGACGCCTGTGGGGATGTACCCGCAGGGCGAAAAGTCGCCGGTTGTGGCTGGTGAGATCGATCGAATTTCAGCAGGTGCGATCGTCTATGATTTAATTTATACCCCTAATCCTACCCAGTTTCTCAAAGATGCACAGCTTAGGGGAGCGCGAGCTATTGACGGACTCGAAATGCTAGTTCAACAAGGAGCAGCCGCCTTAAAAATTTGGCTCAACAAAGAATCCGTCCCAGTCGATGTGATGCGCCAAGCCTTGCGACAGCATTTAGGTCTAGATTAATGCCATTTCTTAAAAAAGTAGCTGTAGTTTTCCGAATTCCTATAAGTAGGAATTTGAGGCTGAATTCGCGCTAAGCTGAGAATTAAAATATACTTGCCCCGCAATTTATGAAATTTCGAGCTATCAGCCTTTTTTTTGCTACTTGCCTAATCGGAATTTTTAGTTTGGTATTCACTCCACCTGCTTGGGCTCTGACGCAGATTAAACTTTCCGACCTTTCTTATCGCGAATGTCCGGCAGAGATGGGAGAAGGAACAGTCACCAGTGGCAGTTCTATGGAAGCTACCTGCTTTTTGATTACTGGGAAAGCTGAAAATAGCACGGGCAAACCAGTTGTCAATGCCGATATTTTCGGCCGCATTTATGATGCTGACGACAATCCGGTGATGCAAAACCGGACTCGCTTGGGTTCTATAGAAGAAGTTCCTCCCGGAGTTAGCGATTTTCAGCTCAGAATTTCGGTTGCCGCCAATCAACGAACACCTTTGAAGCTCAAGCAATTTAAAGCTACAGGTTTTACTGGCGTGGTTCGCCGCTAACGAAACTCTTGGAGATTTTAGATTGCTGAGAAAGAGATTTTGGGTTGGCTGTCCGTGAAACCGCGAGGCAGTTTTGGATTGTAGATTTTAGATTTGAGATTGTTGAGTGGCTGGCAATTTCTGATTTCTCATGTACGATGAACTCCCCAGCTTTTCAACCGGGGAGTTCATCTAAAAATCTCAACTCTAAAATTTAGTTGCCTGCAGCTACGTCTGCCAAACAATTTACGCTCGATGCTTAAAAACTTAAGCTTTTCAAACTACAAGGATGTTTGCAAGCTGGTCAAAAGATTGATCAAGAATTCCGAGCCGAACTGAAGTACAAAAAAAGCAATCAGTGGCGAAAAGTCAATCCCTCCCAAGGGGGGGATAATCGATCGGAATAGATTCAGGTAAGGATCTGTTAACTGACTCAAAATCGAAAACGGGGGGTCGTACCAATTGATATTCGGGAACCAGCTTAATAGCACCCGAAAAATCATTAGGGCTACATAGATTTGCAGAAAGGTGGACAGCGTGGTTGCCAAAAGGCCTATGGAATAACTCATATATTCTCGTTGAAGTTTGAGTAAAGTTTACAGACACTTTAACTTAAAGTTTAGCATAGGTGGGGGAGAGGGGTAGCATGAGGCTGTTTACGGGCGGGCTAGAAGAGTAACGGCCCACAATAAAATTCACTCTTGGCTTCACAGGCCTGAAAAGCCTGTGAAGCGAGAATGGTGCAAGATGTCAGTAGCGCGCATTGATCTGCCCGACTAATCTAAAATCTTAAAAAGGAGTTAGGAGTCTTGAGGGATCGAACCCTCGCTGCCCGGCGCCGGCGCGTTGCCGTTTACGTCGCCGAGTTGCAGCCGCACGTCATCTATTGCCTGATTAAGCTGGGCAATTTTATCTTCTAAACTCAGCCTTGCTACTTCCATGCTGTCGGCTTCGAGTTGGCTGGCTTTCCTCTGGCGGATTTTTCTGGTTTTTGCGTCTGAAGGTTCATTCAGCAAAGCTTCAGCAGCGCGCCGCGACAGCACCGCACCCAAAACTGCACCCACCAAGCCGCCAACGGCAGCTCCGGCAATAAATCCCCCTGTAAAACCCTCTCGATTACTCATAGCTCAACTCAACTGCGCGATATTTCCTTGATTTGTTTATTTTGACACTCTACCGGTGAGAAACTGGGAGATTGTTAGTGGTGAGGTAGGCGTTGCCCCATTTGATGAGGATGGTTGTGGGGTGTCCCGCCTGCTGTGAAAATACACGCCTTCGGGATCAGGGGCCCATCCCCCAAAAAAAATCAAAATTATCCCGCAATTATGAAACACCGTCAGGTAAGGCGAGAATTCCGACTTCAGAGTTAAAGCGGATCATTTCCAAAGATCGATCGCCATAAAGATCTTCAATGTGCTCCAAGCAGCACTCGATCGCGAAATCGTTTAATTGGGCCGGCTCAACGCCGTACATCTCCTCAAACACCTCTGAGTCTACCCGACAAAAGCGCGGTCGATCGGCGTAAATTCCGCATTCTCGCGTCGCTCTGTCAAAATTGATACACCAACCGTCCTCTCCGACTAAGCTCAAATAGAGCGCTAATTCGTCTTCAGATAAATACTCGTCTAAGTCTGGGCGCTCTGTTGGGTCGAGGTAACAACAAGCACCGCACTGCTTTACGCAACGCCAAGTAGCCATAGTTTGATTTTAGATTTTAGATTTTAGATTTTAGATTTTAGATTCGGAGCATTATGTGGAAAATGCCAAACTTTAGGAGATTGGGGCTCTTAAAGTATATCAATTGCCAGCGCCGGAGACGGAGATTCCGAAGGGGCGGTTCGATTTTAGATTTTAGATTTTAGATTGGGGGCACTTTCCGGGAAGGGGCATCAAGTCTCTGGTTTCCTGTGACTGGGAGGTCGATCGTAGTTTACATTTTGTTGAATTTTGTAAAGTTCCTTAAAAAATATGGTCGATCGCCCGGTAAAATCAGAAGCGGATTTTCTAATTCAACAATCTAGACTTAATCACTACAGTCAGGAGGACAAATGGACTTTATAACCGATCTTTTCAGTGGTCTGGGTGGTGTAGACTACCAACTCATTGTTCAGGTAGCTTTACTCGCAGCCGTCGTGCTTTCTGGCCCGATCGTGATTTTTCTCTTGGCAGCTAAAGGCGGCGACCTGTAATTATAGCACGCTCCGGGGCGATCGAGAGTTGGGAGTTTTGAGTTTTAAATTATTCAAAATTCACAACGCTCGATGGCCAATTTTCCCTGCTGCACGAGCTTTCCTATCAAATACCGAGTTATCAAATACCCAGGGCGTGTTTAGCAGTTTGAATCAAATTCTCAAAAAAAGGTAGAGATACATCGACTTCTCTAGCATCTTTGCGGGAGTTACCTAACAAACCGATGTTTTGTCCGGGTGAAACAGCCAGAACTTGCCCTTGAGAGTTGCGAATTCTCAATTCCTCGATCGAGCCTGCAGGAGAGAGACTGCAAGAATAAGTGCGATCGCAATAATCAAACTCAACTTTTCCGAACCTCGGCGGCCTGGAAGTAGCAGCATTTGCCGGTAGCCGAACGCCCAACAATTCTAACTCAACTGATGTCTTGCCATTAAAACTATTTTCCCGCAATCGGTAAGCAATATCAACCCGCCGAGGCAAAGGAAAATATTCCCCCCAACGCCAAGCAATCGCCTTCACACTAGCCGATACATTTCCATCTTGAGTTGCAGTTAGTTTAACGTGACCTCCTTTCCCCACAATTTTCTGTTCAGTTATGCAAACATTAGGCGTCCAAAAGACAGGAGCCTTATTTTCAATCCCACAAGGTTCCAAAGCATCAATTTGTCGGTAAAGGTCAAGATTAATCTCAGCCAAATCTGCTCGCACGTCAACTGAAACCAGCGGCTTTAGGTGTTCCGGCTGCAAACATTGATTAGCAAAAATTGACAGTTGATTGCGGAATTGTTCGAGATTCTGGGCCGGCATAGAAAAACCGCCAGCCGCTTTATGTCCGCCAAATTTAGTTAATAAATCAGCGCAAAAATTCAGCCCGTCAAATACATTAAACTCAGGAATTCCTCTCGCCGAACCCCTGATAATTTTATGGGCAACCTCCCCTACAGCCTCATCCTCAAAAGTACCGATAAACACAGGTACGCCGTAGCGTTCCACCAACCGAGAAGCTACAATCCCGATAACCCCGTGGTGCCAACCCGGTTGCACGACAACTAAAACTCGTTCTTGCTGCAAGTCTATCGCCCTTTCCTCGCACCAAGCGATGGCTTCCTGCTCAATTTCCTGGCACAACTCCTGCCTGCGCTGATTGATTTGTTCGCACTGCATCGCGTTTTTCAGAGCCAATTCGCGATCGTCCGTAGTCAGCAACTCTATCACAATTTGAGGATCAGCCAGGCGCCCCACAGCATTAATCCGGGGCCCCAGCCTAAAACCAATATCTTCTGGCTTTAAGGAATTATTAGTTTTATTTTGCGAGTTAAGAATTGAGGGACTTTCCGCACTTCCCGGCTGCACTCCCGCCACCTGAATCAAAGCCTGAATACCAGCCAATTGCGAGTGAGGCAACAGCCGCAAACCCCGCTTTACCCAGCGCCGATTAACTCCTGTCAAAGGCGCTAAATCCGCAATAGTTCCTAAAGTAAATAACTCCAGAAGCGGATTCACCAACCCGCCAACTTTTTTCATATCCTGAGCCAAAGTAATCGCCAAAACATAAGCAACGCCTACGCCAGCCAAACCGCGATAAGGCGAAGATTCTGCAATTAATTTCGGGTTGAGAATAGCATCTGCAGGGGGCAGTTTTGGCGGCAAATCGTGGTGGTCTGTAATAATAACTTTGACACCGAGTTCTCGCGCTCTAGCAACCGGGCCGTAGGCTGCAATTCCGTTGTCAACAGTGAGAATGAGAGCGACACCTTCCGAGTGAAATTCTTCTACAATGCGATCGTTAATCCCATAACCTTCTCGCATCCGGCTCGGAATAGCATAATCCACATTCGCGCCCAGAGCCCTGAGAGCTCGCAGCAACAAAGCCGTGCTCGTCATCCCGTCAGCATCGTAGTCGCCGCAAATCGCAATTTTTTGCCCTCCCGAAATCGCCTCCCGCAACAATTTGACACTCGCAGCCAAATCTGGAAACTCATCCATTGGCGCGGGCAAAACCAGA
Source organism: Microcoleus sp. B3-A4 (assembly GCF_036705385.1). Taxonomy (NCBI): domain Bacteria; kingdom Bacillati; phylum Cyanobacteriota; class Cyanophyceae; order Oscillatoriales; family Microcoleaceae; genus Microcoleus; species Microcoleus sp. B3-A4. The sequence continues at coordinate 7,796 of NZ_JAUBUI010000022.1, forward strand.
GATTCCGGTTCGATAAACCCTTGCACTTCATTGAGAGAATCGATGCCCCGGTTAATCAGCACCTGTGCCAGCAAAGGCGACAAACCGATTTCAGTGGCAAACTGTTCGGCTTGCTGTGGTTGAGGCGAATAAATTTGCCACCGTTGGTTTGGCAATCGGTGAAAATGCGGGGGCACAGATGTCGGTAGCTCTTGCACGGAAGCTGAGGTTTAAATATACATAGTTAATCTTACCTAATTAAGTCACTGCGTCAATCAATTGTAGATTGTAGATTTTAGGTTTTAGATTGAGCGTAAAGATGAGTTTTTTGGGTAAAATCCAAAGGTTGTTTGTAGGAAAGCTTTTTTCGGAAGCTGTTACCGCACCCAAATAGGGATATAAGCCCTGACAGCAGTCGTGGAGAGCAAAAAATTTTAGACCAAAGTTCAAACCCCCCAGATTTATCTGTGGAGTCAATCTAAAATCTCGAATCTCAAATTGACTGGCGGGAGCCGAAGAACTAAGTTTAGCAGGCATTTGCGCTGCCAGCCCTAGGGCGCAGACTACTAATTTAATGAGGAGACTTGCATGAGTGTCGATCGACCGTCGTGGTTTAAAATTGCATTACAGGTTCGGGGGTCTGTCATTCCCTCAATTTTGCCCCGCGTTTTGCTGTGCGGCGGCTTTGGAGTTTTTATTTCCCTGCTGCACTTTTTTAAGTTGCCGGTGTCCATGCCCATTTTATCGAGTATTGTACCGAGTATTGTTCTGGGTTTACTGTTAGTTTTTCGGACAAACACAGCCTACGAAAGATTTTGGGAAGGTCGGAGATTTTGGGGTACTTTAAACAATAACATCCGCAATTTGGCTCGTCAAATCTGGGTAGCAATTGAGGAAAAAGACCCGCAGGATATCATAGAAAAAAAGTCAGCACTGCGCCTATTAGTTGCCTTAGCAGTGGCAATGAAACTGCACTTGCGGCAAGAATTAGTCAATCCAGAGTTGGAGCCGTTAATGTCCCCAGCGCGGTACCAAAAGCTCAAATCAATGAACAATCCGCCCCTAGAAATTGCCTTTTGGATTGAGGATTATATGCACGAGCAGTACGAGCGCAATTGCCTGGATGTTTATCAGTTAACTGCTATGAAGGAGTTGCTCAACTCTATGATTGATGTATTAGGCGGCTGCGAGCGGATTTTGAAGACGCCTATCCCTTTGGCTTACGCGATTCACCTCAAACAGCTATTATTACTTTACTGTTTGGCACTGCCCTTTCAAATGGTGAAGGATTTGGGTTGGGGAACCGGCCTTGTTGTGGCTTTAATTAGTTTTACTTTGTACGGAATCGAAGAAATCGGCATTGAAATAGAAAATCCCTTCGGGCACGATGCCAATGATTTGCCTTTGGACAATATGTGTGCTGCCATGCAGCGCAATATGGACGATTTAATTTCTTTATCTCCTAGCGTTCACGAACAGGTGAAAGATAAGTAAATTAATTCCATTTTAGATTTTAGAATTGTATCGAAAATCTAAAATGGTATAAGCTAGTGGTTAATTTTTAACAATCAACCGCATTAACCCCGCCAATACTAACAATACAGGCGTCAGCCAATCTCCCCACCGCACGTACAAAGTCCGAGTTTGCCGCCGATAAATAGTAGCATCTCGGACTTCATAGGTATTAATTCCAGACTTCCAAACCGTCTCGCCGCGAGGATTTACAAAAGCAGAGTAACCCGTATTAGTTGCGATAACTGCCCATCTATCCGTCTCAATTGCTCGCATCACATCGAGAGCATGGTGTTGATCCAACATTGGTGGTTTGTAATGGGCATTGTTGGAAGCGGTGATCATAAATTCGCCTCCATTCGCCGCCTGATATCGGAAATTTTCAGCAAAGGCTGAATCGTAACAAATTCCGACAATGGCGCGGCCAAACGGCGTATCAAACAATTGTTGAGAATTGCCGGGTACTAAATGAGCATCTAAGGGAGAAAGCCGATTAATAATCCCGCCTAAAATTTCGTAAAAAGGGATATATTCGCCTAAAGGTACTAGCTTTAATTTATCGTATCGGCCGACAATTTCTCCCGTGCGATCGATCGCCAATAAGCTGTTAGTGATACTATTCTCTTGTTGTCCGAATCCTCCCACCCAAGCCACAACGCCACGTTCGAGAATAGCTTGGTAAAAAGAAAGAGTAGAACGCTGATACTCGTTTGTCCAGATAAAAGGCAAAGCCGTCTCTGGAATTAACACAGCATCGACTTTTCTGTCTGCTAACTGTTTGTATCCAGTGGTGTAACCTTCCAAAGCGCGCCCCCAACCCGCTGAATCAAACTTAATCTCGTTAGGAATATTGCCTTGAATAATGCCAATTTTTAAAGCAGTTGCAGCTTCTTGATTCAAAGGGCGGTTGTATAAGCTCCATCCTGCAATATGCAAAAGTAAACACAAACTAGCAGGCAAAATATAAGCAATCCAATTCTTCCGTCTTCCTTCTTCCGTCTTCCTTCTTCCTTCAATAAAAGCTTCGGCGATTAAGCCATTTACTGCTACAATAGCGGCTGTTACTGCGCTGGGACCGGAGAGTTGACCGAGGTGCAATATTGCTAAATTGTGGGGGCTTTGCGTGTAAGATAGTGATGTCCACCACAACGAACCTGTACTCCAAATACTTTCTAAGGCACACCACAAAGCTGTGCCAATTAAAACGCGAGTTAATGCTGAAAATTGAGCTTTATCCCCCCCAGCTCCCCCTTGTAAAGGGAGGGAGTTAAGAATAAGAATAGGATTTTTGCCTGGTAAAGTTAGGGAGTTGAGAATTACAAATAGCCACGCCCAAAGGGCGACTAAGGCGGCTCCCCAGAGGGTGATGAATGCCCAGCAAAAAAGTGCGATCGCCAAACTCGGCCACCAAGGAACTCCCAACCAAGTCATCGGGTGAATTCCCATAATCCAAGATAAAGCTAATCCGTGATAGCCAATTCCCCAGAGTGAAGGAAAAAGGAAGAATGAAGCAGGAAGAAAAAAGAATTTTGGTTGTTTTACTTCTTGCTTTGGTCTTTCATAACTAACAACCAAAATCCAGAGGGGAACTAGGGCTACCCAAGCCAATAGCCAAGCATTTACTGGTGCGGTTGTCAATGCCATCAAAATGCCGCTAAAAAATGCGATCGCCCAGGCTAATGTTTTGGATTTATGAAGCACGAGTTTTTCAAATTTGTGCCTGTTAAATATCGCCACTTTGATGATTGCCAAAAATAATAATTCTTAATCAATATATCAGATTAATCAGGAAGAAGGAAGCTCGGCAACGCGCAGTGTAAGGGACTTAACGGATTTAACAGAAGGAAATCTATCCAATTCTACTTGCCAAAACAAAAAGCGCCCCTATTTCTAGGAGCGCTTTTTGTTAAATCAAAAGCTAAATTTAGCCGTTGATGGAAGGAGCAACCATTGCTACTGGGGTGACTTCACCGGCGGCCAAGTCGAGGGGGAAGTTGTGAGCGTTGCGCTCGTGCATTACTTCCATACCCAAGTTAGCGCGGTTGATGACATCAGCCCAAGTGTTGATGACGCGACCTTGCGAGTCGATAACCGATTGGTTGAAGTTGAAACCGTTCAAGTTAAACGCCATCGTGGAAATACCCAAAGAGGTAAACCAGATACCGACAACTGGCCATGCACCTAACAAGAAGTGCAAAGAACGGCTGTTGTTAAAGCTCGCGTATTGGAAAATCAAACGACCGAAGTAGCCGTGGGCTGCAACGATGTTGTAGGTTTCTTCTTCTTGACCGAATTTGTAACCGTAGTTCAAAGATTCAGTTTCGGTTGTTTCGCGAACCAAAGAAGATGTTACCAAGCTTCCGTGCATGGCGGAGAACAGAGCACCGCCGAAGACACCAGCCACTCCCAACATATGGAAGGGGTGCATCAGGATGTTGTGCTCGGCTTGGAACACGATCATGAAGTTGAATGTGCCGGAAATACCCAAGGGCATACCGTCAGAAAAGCTGCCTTGTCCGATCGGGTAGATCAAGAACACTGCGGTTGCTGCTGCAACTGGTGCAGAGTAAGCGACGCAGATCCAAGGACGCATACCTAAGCGGTAAGACAATTCCCATTCACGACCCATGTAGCAGAAAACGCCAATGAGGAAGTGAAAAACTACCAATTGGTAGGGGCCGCCGTTGTACAACCATTCATCGAGGGAAGCTGCTTCCCAGATGGGATAGAAGTGAAGGCCGATCGCATTCGATGAAGGAACAACAGCACCAGTAATGATGTTGTTGCCGTACATCAAGGAACCTGCAACTGGTTCGCGGATGCCGTCGATGTCCACAGGAGGAGCAGCGATGAAGGCGATGATGTAGCAGATGGTGGCACTCAGCAAGGTGGGAATCATCAAGACGCCGAACCAACCCACATAAATGCGGTTGTCAGTGCTAGTTACCCACTCGCAGAACCGTTCCCAAACGTTGCCGCTTTCGCGACGCTGTACGGTTGTTGTCATTTGGTTTATGATGGCTTAATTGAATTTTCAAGGTTCGTTGTGGGGATGCCCCACGCTTATATTAGTAACACCATTCACTAAAGTTTGCCAAGGGATTACTGCTGACAATTTAAACATTTTACAAACTTTTACAAAAACTTGATTATTAGTAAAGATTTGTACTTTTTTACAAAGTAAAATTACACACCAAATCGGTTAAATACAGCGACCAGAAGAACTGAATCTATTGTCTGTAGCTTGGTTCAGTAGTTCGAGCAAATTATTTTTGTTCAGGTCGATTCTCTTTCTATTTAAATATCTGTTAATTAGGTCGTGAAGAGATGATTTTTAATATTTATTTACATATCATCGGTGGATTCTGCGAGGGGAAATTTTTATCGAGAGAATACTGAAAACCGGGTTTCTAGTGCGATCGGGCTGCATTCTCAATAATCTCCAATCAACCCGGTTTATTGACGAAAAAAGAAACCCGGTTTCTCAGGCGCTTGGCAATAGAAATCAACCGGGTTTCTGAGGATGAGTCCGTAAGTTCTGCGTAAAAATTAGGCTTTAGCCTGGGGGCCACTTCATCTGCCGGCCGCCGAGAATGTGAAGGTGCAGGTGGTCTACAGTTTGGCCGCCGTCGCTGCCGCTATTAATGACGACGCGATAGCCGTTGCTAAGTCCGAGTTGTTCTGCTACCCGTTTGACAGTCAGCAGCAAGTGTCCCATGAGAGCATGATCTCCCGACTCGGCATCGGCTAATTTGGCAATAGGCTGTTTGGGAATGACGAGGATGTGGACGGGCGCTTGCGGATTGATATCTCGGAACGCGAGGGCCAAGTCGTCCTCATAAACGATGTCTGCGGGAATTTCTTTGCGGATGATTTTGCTGAAAAGCGTTTCTTGAGTTGTCATGGGTGTTAACGAAGTTCGGCAACGGATTTTGTAACGGATGTAACGGATGTCGGGAAGAGGGAAGAGGGAAGACCCAGCAGGAGAGAGGGAAGAGGAGAAAAAGAAGAGGCAAGGAAAAGTTTTTCTTGCCTCTCCCGATATTCATTAGTCATTGTTAATCATAATAGATGATGAATCAAGGACAGGCAAATTAAGGATTAAGAAAAATGCTTGCTAGGGTTTGGAGTGCATCGATCGTTGGAATTGACGCGGTAAAGGTGGGTGTTGAGGCTGATGTGTCAGGGGGGCTACCGAAAATTGTGGTTGTGGGATTGCCAGATTCGGCGGTGCAAGAAGCTAAAGAAAGGGTTAAGGCTACCCTAAAAAATTCGGGATATGCTTTTCCGATGCGGAGTATTGTGATTAATTTAACTCCGGCGGATTTGCGGAAGGAAGGGCCGAGTTTTGATTTGCCGATCGCCATTGGGATTTTGGCAGCATCGGAACAAGTCAGCGGTCAACTTTTGGGAGATTATTTGTTTTTAGGGGAACTTTCTTTAGATGGGAGTTTGCGGCCTGTGGCTGGGGTTTTGCCGATCGCCGCTGCTGCTCAAAAAATGGGTATTTCGGGGTTGGTTGTACCGGCTGGTAACGCGCAGGAAGCGGCTTTGGTGCACGGAATATCTGTTTATGGTTTTGAGAATATTTTTGCTGTTACTGATTTTTTAAACAATCCTGAAGTTTATTCGCCTGTAGAAGTAAACGGTCGAGAAGAGTTAGCAAAAACGCGGTTTTCGGGTCTAGATTTAAAGGATGTAAAGGGGCAAACTCACGCGCGGCGGGCTTTGGAAATTGCTGCGGCGGGGGGACACAATTTAATTTTTGTGGGGCCGCCAGGGAGCGGTAAGACGATGTTGGCGAGACGTTTGCCTGGTATTTTGCCGCCGCTGACTTTTGAGGAAGCTTTGGATGTAACTCAGATTCATTCGGTGGCTGGGTTGTTAAAGGATAAGGGAAGCTTGGTGGGCGATCGGCCTTTTCGCAGTCCTCACCATTCGGCATCGGGGCCTTCTTTGGTAGGTGGCGGCAGTTTTCCGCGTCCGGGTGAAATTTCTTTAGCACATCGCGGCATCCTTTTTCTCGATGAATTAACTGAGTTTAAAAGAGATGTTTTGGAGTTTTTGCGACAACCGCTGGAAGATGGTTATGTGACGATTTCTCGAACTAGACAATCGGTGATGTTTCCGGCTCAATTCACTTTAGTTGCTAGTACGAATCCTTGCGCTTGTGGTTATTACGGCGATTCGATTCAACAGTGTACTTGTTCGCCGCAAAAGAGGGAGCAATATTGGGCAAAACTTTCGGGGCCTTTGATGGATCGGATTGATTTGCAAGTGGCGGTTAATCGTTTGAAACCCGAGGAAATTACGCGACAGCCGACGGGGGAAGAGTCGGAACCGGTGCGGGTGAGGGTGCAGCGGGCGCGAGAGCTCGCTACTCGCCGTTTTCAGTCGGAATCTAGTTTGCGCTGTAATGCGGAGATGCAAAGCAGTCACATTAACAGATGGTGTCAGTTGGATGAGGCTTCCCGGAATTTACTGGAGATGGCGATTCGGAAGTTGGGGCTTTCGGCGAGGGCTAGCGATCGCATTTTGAAGGTTGCTAGAACTATTGCTGATTTGTCGGGGGATGAAAGCTTGAAAACGAATCATGTGGGGGAGGCGGTGCAGTATCGGACGATCGATCGGATGCAGTAAGTCAGCAACGGCTCAAAAGACACAATACCCCGATCCCCGACTTCTTAAAGAAGTTGGGAATATAACAGTTGATTCGGCGATTTAAATCGCTTCTAAACATACAAAGTCCCAGCCGAGGGGGACTGAGGGATTAAGGAGGTATTTAAGCTCGATTGATGTTATCCAATTATTTAATTGAGCCAGTGAAACGCCCCCATATTCCCATGTTTATTGCCTGATTTTGTGCTGCATGGTGCCAGGCTCACTGGTGAGAGTTGCGTAAGTTCTGTTAGTGTTAGATTGGGGGAGGCGACAGCAAACCAAGACAGCAGTTTAAGTGGCGATCGAGGAAGCTTTAGCTCGATTTTCCGAAAGCTACTCAACAGAAGTGTATCAGCCCAAAAGTCAAGAGGTTTACCAGCACCTCTACGAATCTTATTCTGAGGCTGGACGCAGTATTTATACCACCGCAGGTTGAAGCTGGTGTCAATCCCACCCACCCACAGGTTTTGTCAAAAACCCCTCATAATTTAATCAAAAATTCATCAAGTTGTTACCAACTTTTTGTCATTTTTACTGTAATTTATGATACCGATCGCCCAAGTTGCCCTAATCTCCACAACGGCAGAATTTTTAATATTTAATTTCCCGCTCCCCCTCTCCCTCGCTATTCCTCGCTATTCCTCGCTATTCCTCTTTCCCTCGCCCCTTATCTCTGTTTCACCCTAAAATTTGAAATTTTTGAGTGATGAATCATGGCACGATCGCAGCGCGTTTTGATACCATGCAATCAAGCGGAAGACAATCAGGGAATGCACTGGAGGTGTGTAAATGGAGCTTTTAGCAGAACAAAAACGGTGCTTGGATTGCTTGGTAAGCTCGATCGAGCAATTGGGAGGTCGAGTAGACATTCCAAAGCTGGAGCAGATAGCTGAGCTAATCATTCAAACGATGAGAGGGCCTTGGCGCTCCTTTCACACGTCGGAACACATTTTTGAGGTCGGGGGGTCAGTCGATCCGATCGAGGTGCTGGCTGCGCTGTTTCACGACCTCGTGTACGTGCAAGTCGATGAGGGGGTTAGTTTCAATATTAGCAGCGCCCTTTGTCCTTTTGTCAAAGAGGTGCGATCGCAGTTAGTTATTAGAGATGAAACCGAACTGCCCGACGATGCCATGTATCAGCTAGTGGCCTCAGTATTTGGGTTTATTCCCGGTAAGACTCTCTCTCCGTTTGCCGGCAAAAACGAATTTTTGAGTGCCGTTATTGCTGCCAAATCTTTGGAGCGTTTTTTGCCAGCTAGTACGATCGCTGAGATAACAGCTTGCATCGAAGCTACTATCCCTTTTCGTCCCGTTTCGCCCAGCGGTTTGAGCGCGATCGAACTTTTGCACCAGCGTTTGGTAAGTGTGAACCGCGATTTTAACTTGGGATGGAGCGATGCCCAAACCGTAGAAATTGTCAAGCGATCGGTCAGGTTAGCAAATCGGGATGTAGAGAATTTTGCCTCTCCAAATTCCTCTAATTTCTTAGACAATACCTGGAACTTGATGCCAGAAACCAACCACGAATTGAGCAAGGCTAATTTGTATACTGTTGCCGGATATCGCAGGTCGCTGCAAAAAATGGAAGGATTTTTGAAGTTCCTCAAACCAGAACTGGTTTTCCAGCAGTTTAGGCAAGAGCCGGACGATGAAACCTATGCTAACCTGATTGCCAGAACTCGAAAAAATATCGAAGTTGCTAAACTTTATCTGGGGATCAAGCTAATTACCATCGCTATTTTAGAAGCTCTTTCCTACCGTTTGGGGCGCGATATTCCGCTTTCAACTATGATGGGAGAATTGCGAACATCAGGATTTAAAACCGAGGTTTTGGAGGATTACTTGCCCAACAGACAGAGCGCCTACCCATTAGAAAGTCAGTTGCAAAGAGAAGTGTTAGACCTGCTAGAAATAGGACGCAATCAAGAATCGCCCTATGATATTAAAAACTCCCCGGTTTCTACGTTTATTATCAAATCTATCGGCTTTGCTGAAACAGAAAACCTTTTGAAGAAAGCTCAAGACTTTTTTGCCGATCATATTTCGTCGGAAGAGTTTCTGTCTTACTGTTCTCCCGATGTCATCGAGACCATCTCCTCCGGGGTGATGAAACTCTTTGACAGCAGGAAGAGGGCTTTAGGGAAAGTTAAATTAGTTCACCAAACTGTTTCTTAGGATAGGTTGGCACCATCTTAAAACGTTTTCCATTGCAGAAACCAGGTTTCTTGAGTTCAGCCACAATGTCCGGTTAGTCTGAGATGTTGCACCATTCTCGCTTAACAGGCTTTCGGGCCTGTTCCACGAAGAATGAGTTTTCTTGTGGGGTGGGCAGGAGATCCCGCCCATAGCAGGCTTATTGAGAATGGTGCAAGATCTCAGTTGAAACCATAAAAAAAAGTCCTCTTTCAAGGACTTTAGCTATGAGTCTGGGGTTTGAACCCCTGGCGGACTAATTTGACATCCAACTTCTATTGCGGTGAACCAGTCGCACCCTCTGCGCCGGAGTTGCTATCAGGTACAGCCGTACCCGTAGGATTAGAATCGCTCTGGCTTTCGGTATTAGTTGGGCCGCTGGTACCCGATCCTGGAGCGCCCTCATCTTGAGTGGGAGATGGAGTAGCTGAACTCTCAGGTGCTGGAGTTGGGGCAGTGGAAGCTGGCTCATCCTGCGGAGTCGGAACCGTAGTATTGGTATTATTTGACGGCGAAGATGGAGACGGCGCTGCTTGCTGAGCGGGTGCATCTTGCTGCTGTGAATTTGGAATTGTAATATTGATATTGGGAGCCGGACTTGGTTGAGTATCCGGAGTTGCCTTTTGAGCTGGACTTGGTTGAGGAGCAGGCGTAGGTTTTTGAACTGGAGATGGTTGAACCGGAACCGGAACAATTTTTTGAATTATCGTTTTTTCTCTCTCTATAGTCCGAGTCGGAGAAGGTGTTGCTGAAGGTTGATTCGCTTTCGGTACAACAATCACAGGAGCAGCAGTAGGAGTAGGAGCCTCCTCACCCCGATTGAAGTAATATACACCGCCCAAAACTAAGCCTGCCAAAGAAGTAAGAAGAATCCCTAACAGTAACCCGCGGCCCGCATTCTCATTATCGCGGACTTCTTGGACTCCAAGTTGGCGGTGGTTTTCGGCCATTTCACCCTGTACATAACCTTGGTGATGAGCTGCTTCTTTAGAAGCCTTCGCCGTTGTACTCGGAACACTTGTAGTAGTTCGGGTTGTACTGACGTGACCGTTAGTTGCATCTGTGTGAACTTCTTGATGAATTTCACGGCTAGAGCTATTTTCTTCGTTAGGTTTCATAATTAATCTTCGCCACAACTATTCAAAAAATATTTGTCTGTAGGAGATGCTCTGGTTTGAAAACTTGGGCTAAGCTGTTCAGCATTTAAATCACTTACTTCGATTCACTGTCAAGATTCACTCAAGATTCATTTGTAAACCTTTGGCGTTTTGGTCATACCCAGTTTAAATGCTTAACAGCTTAAGGCTTAGGGAGTTTAGAGAACTGTTGGCTTTTCCTTAATCTGTATCGAATCTAACTAACCAACGCATTAACCAGGCTCTACCCTCCGAGTGATTGTCTGAGTCCTCCAAAGGAATAGGATTAGCGGGACTTAAACAAAAAATACAGGCTAAATGAGTTTATATGCTTGCAGAGCAAGTATATAAACTTAAAAGATGAGCAATGAAGGAGATAATCCCCGTCGCAATGCCCCCCTGCTTTTATAAATGGTGCCCAAGATTTGACGATATCTTGCGTCATCAAGCCCAAAAACGGGAGTTTAGGAACTATTTAGGCGAATTATTGGGAGAAAGTGAGCCAAACCACCTCTCGCCGATGGTGGCACACGCCGTGCGAGTAACTTTCCACAAATATACACCATTTTTTAAGCGCAGCGCCTTGGTCATTCACTGAAATAAATCAACACCACTTGGAGGTAATGAATCAGTGTCATCAAACCACGAGCGGCCAAGGATTTAACCTCATCTTAGATAATTCATTGCAGCGCTACAAGTGGCAACTTTACTGCCAGAGTGGGAAGGCAATAGATCATAGAAATCGGGAAAAAAGAGAAGGAAGTAGTAACAGTTACTAGCCATCTATTTATCAAGCCAGTTTGTGCTTGAAGTTTGTTTAAGTCCGGTTAGATAACCACAATTAATTTAGTAGTAATAAAGGTGATTTTTCTCTCATCCATAAAGATAGGAGGGTCTTACTCACTACCAACAAGGTTGATTGCGGGAAATTAACCGGACATCAGCTATTACTAACAACTGAGTTTTTTTACTCGGTTCTTTCAATGATGATAGTCATGTGAGCGACTAATGCACCTATCGCTCCTACTGCTGCAATGACTGGAAATAAGGCCGCACCGATGACTCCACCGACTACTCCGACCGTCAGAGGAACTTCTACCAAGATCCGTCCCTCTTCATTTTTGATGATGATGCGGCGGATATTTCCTTCGTGAATCAGTTCTTTAACTTTAGCAACCAAATCGTCGCCGTTAATTTTCACCTCCTCGACGCTAACTTTTTGCTGAGTATAAGCTGGGGTTTCTAAAGGAGTCGTTTCAAAATTAACCTCACTAACTTTTTGGGAAGAAACTTTGTCAGATACAGGTATTGATTCGAGTTCTCTTGTCCCGACCGGTTCTTGTAGGCGCTCTGTAGGGGTGTCCATTTTTTGTTCTCCTTTTAGGTAAAAGTATTTTTGTATAGAATTATTTAGAAATATAACACGCAACTTTTTGTCGATCAATCATTCTTTTGGGTGATATTGCTGTTGGTGCTATTGTGCTTTTTTCTCTCGATATTTAACGGCGATCGCCTAAAATCCTTCCTCGGTAGGTCCTAGCTGCCGGCTTCCCTAGTGCCGCTTGGTTAACAGTCTGCTTCTGCGCCTCGCACCGCCCCACTCTTCAAAAACCTCCGATCCAGACAGCCCAAGGATTAAAGGGACTTTCACACTCTCACAGACTCAGACTCAACAGGTGTACAGGTTTAAATACTGACATTGTACTGAAAGTACGATCGTCCCGCCGTGTTATAGAGTTACCACCTCTCGTTCGGGAAACCGCACATGGAAACCGTCGTTTACTTTCCTCATATGTCATTTCAATTTAGCTCAGTGCGATCGCCCAACCAAACCCCACCCCCCGAGGTTCCTCAAATCAACATCTTAGAGTTTCTAATGAGAATTGCCTAAAATCAAGGGGGAGGAGAAATAATAATGATCGAAATATTATCGTAACCAAACCAACTTCCTCAAATTGAAGTTGAAGTTGGGGAAAAGTCGGGTAAAATAGAATTATTTCTTTCTGCTTCCTCTTGATTCTCCGTGTCGGAGTTGCCAGCGACAGAGTTTGAATCTCAAGTTCGTGGCCCGACCGTACTTTTGTGGAAACTTTTAAGGCACATTAAGCGGATGTGTGGAATGTGAGTTTTAGTTGCGATCGCACAACTTTAGCATCTGCCGGGAAAAATTTCGTCGGTGAAGCTTTGGAGTTTCGATGCAGCTAAAGTATAAGCTGCCGAACTTGACAAATTGCTCGCTATCGGCTGTCCCTGGTTGGAAGACTACCTACATGACAATCCTCGGGTTGAGTGCGATCGGCATTTGTGCAAAAAAACTGACAATTGAGATTCATTGGCAATTTCCAGAAACCTGTTTTGCCTGAATTTTAAAATCGGGCGATCGGCTGCCGATTTGTCGCTATTGTTGTCTTATTGTAATATAATTTTACGCAAGGGGTAATACGAAATGTACTGCCACAGGTCGCAGATGTCTATCCATCTGAACCAAATTAATGTCATCAAACATTAAAAATAGTTATGACTGTTATATTCGGATTAGTAAAATCTTGGATATATAAAATTCAATACATAGTCAGGTTTCAAAGTGGTATAGGCTGTTAAATCAATCTAACCTGCAATATCGTTTCGGGGAACACCAGCATGATTCCAGGCAAAAAAAATCCTGCTGAATTAACTGGATTCCCGGGAGCAGAGGGAAGGTGATAACTAAGCTATAAAAAGAGTTAAAAACGCCGTCTAAATAGTAGGCAAGACTCCAGCAGCTAACCGCAACTGCCAATTACCAAAGGAGGGAGCAGTGTATGAAACTGACGGGTTGAGTCCCCTAAAATCGCCGCTTGGTTTGCGATCGACTCTACAGGAATTAACCCTGTATGACTTTCTCCTAGAATCTGAGTGTCTGGGGAACGAAGTTGCTAAAATTTTTCAAGCAAACCCTTTAGTTCCGGGCATCATCATCACTCAGCGAGGAAAGTTTATAGGGATGATTTCGCGGCGGCGTTATTTTGAACACATGAGCCGCCCCTACAGCTTGGAGTTATTTTCTCAACAGCCTTTGTTCATACTCTACCGCTTTACTAAAACTGATATGTTGGTTCTCGATCGCGAAACCTCTATTATGACGGCAGTGCGACAGTCTTTGGAGCGATCGCCCGAACTCATCCACGAACCAATTGTAGTACAAGTAGAACCGGATACTTACAAACTTTTAGACGTACACCAACTGCTGCTTTCTCAGTTGCAAATTCACGAGTTATCAACCGTGGCGATGCGAGAATCGCAAGCGCAATTGAGACATCAAGCCCAACAGCTCGAACTTGCCCTGCTGGAACTTCAGCGCACTCAAACTCAACTAATTCAAACAGAAAAAATGTCTTCTTTGGGGCAGTTAGTAGCCGGAGTTGCTCACGAAATTAACAATCCGATCGGCTTTATTTATAGCAATTTGCACCACGCTAAAGAGTACACGCAAGGTTTAATGCGGATGCTCGACATCTACCGACAGCACTGTCCCGAACCCATCGCAGCAATTGAAGCGGAAGCAGAAAAAATTGAATTCGATTATTTGCTAGAAGACTTGCCGAAAGTCTTAAATTCTATGCAGCAAGGTGCAGAAAGAGTGCGCGATATAGTTTTGTCGCTGCGGAATTTTTGCAGGTTAGACGAAGCTCAAATGAAGCAGGTCAACATTCACGAAGGTATCAACAGCACGATTATGCTTTTGCAAAGCCAGCTTAAAGGGAAACCGGGGCAGGAGGCGATAGAAATTCACAAAGAATACAGCGACTTGCCGCTGGTGCAGTGCTATCCCGGACAGCTCAATCAGGTATTTATGAATATTTTACTTAATGCAATTTACGCTCTGGTTGAGTCTAATAAATACGAAAATGTCGATAAAAAAACCTCTAAAAAGTCGCACATAGGCAACCAAAAGCAGTCTTGTACAACGACCCAATCATCACTTTCTAACTCTGAGCGCCTGGTTCCTACGATTCGGATTCGCACCGAGTTAATTGAGAAAAAAAAGGTAATAATTAAAATTTCTGACAACGGCCCGGGGATGACAGAAGAGGTTCGGAAGCGGTTGTTTGACCCTTTCTTTACTACTAAGCCAGTCGGCCAAGGAACGGGTTTGGGACTGTCGATTAGCTATGAAATTGTTGTCAACCAACACGGCGGCGCATTGAAGTGCTTTTCGGAACCGGGAAAAGGAGCAGAATTTGCGATCGAAATTCCGCTACAACAGTCTTCCGTAGCACATATTTTGCCTCGCTTTGCGTGATACAACAGAAGGAAGAAGGAAGAAGGAAGAAGCAATAAAAGTTAGAGAATCGGCCGTTGAAATCGCTTAAAATTCAAACTTTCCTCCCTCTTTAAGAGATTAAATAATAAAGCCCGTCGGCTACCGCGAACCTTTGCAAACCCACTTCCACAAAGGATGACTCGGCCCCTGTTGGCGAATGCGGCGAACTTGTTTTTCTAAACCCTGTTTTTCCTGCAGGGGCAATCCTCGCACCATATTGCGACTTTGCCAAGTTAGCACTGCTAAAGTCATTCCCAAGCACAAACCCAAACCGAGAGTTGGCCAGCGATGAAAAAATAAACCGTAGCGCACTGCCGCCCAAGTGAAGTGTTCTAACCACAAAGCGATTTCGCGGCGCAAACCCCAAATGCTCAAAGAACCGACGCTAATCCACAGCAATATCACAGTTAACCAGCGGCCGTAAACTGTTAGTTTGTGAAGCCTTTGGACTTCAATTTGAAAATTTGCGTCGCTTTCATTAGTCATTAGTTATTAGTCATTAGTTATTAGTCAGTCAACAGTCAACAGTCAACAGTCAACAGTCAACAGTTAACAGTCAACTAAACTTCCTCTGACGGGTTAATGGCTTCTACAGGGACGGGGATAGAGTGGCCGGTGCGACTGCGCCACCAAGCTAGCAACGTACTGGCAATGAAAATACTCGAATACGCACCCGCGATAAAGCCGACAATCAATGCTAAAGCAAAGTATTTGAGCGTTTCGCCGCCAAACAAAAAGATGGAAAACAGTGTCAGGAGAGTAGCAAAAGTCGTGTTAATTGACCTTCCCATGGTCTGCATAACAGCATCATCGACAATTTGATCGATCGACTGTCCCGGATTTAGCTTGATTATTTCTCGCACGCGATCGTAAATTACCACTGTATCGTTAACAGAAAAACCGATAATTGTCAAGAGCGCCACCACAAATAAACTGTCAACTTCCACTCCTTGAACTAAACCCAAAAACGAGAAAACACCAAGAGTCACCAACACGTCGTGGAAGAGAGCAACGAAAGCAAAAAAGGCATAATCCAACTGAAACCGGAAAGTTAGATAAACCGTAATTGCGGCAAAGGAAAGGAATAAAGCCAACAATCCCGAACTAAATAATTGTTTACCGAGGGTAGGCCCAACCGTATCAATTTGAGTAGATTGAGGAGAAAAAGCGCCTATCTTTTCGCTCAAAGCTGTTTGCAAATTAGTCCGCTGTTCGACATCCAAAGTTTTCGTTCGCAGCGACAAACCTCGCTGTTCTTGACCGATAACTTGAATGCTGCTGCCACCTAAACCTTGGGCGTCCAGGACTTCGCGGACAGCAGCAATATCGATGGGTTTACAATTTTCCGGTTTCGTGCAGTCGAGTTCAAATTGCAGCCGAGTGCCGCCGATAAAGTCCAAACTGGGGCGCAGCGGTGCGCGGATGTCGGGACGAGTCCAAGAAATCGCCATCGACACTATACCTGCGAGGATTATAGCGGCGGAAATACTCCACCAGAGCGATCGCTGTTTGATAATACTGAATTTCATAATTTGAAGGAAGAAGGAAGTTTGCCAACCAGCAATATACGCGATGTAACGGATGGAAGAAGGGAGGAAGAAGTTAGTTAAAAAATTACCAACAGTCAACAGTCAACAGTCAACAGTCAACAGTCAACTGTTAACTGTTAACTATTAGCAGTTTTAGACAAATCGGGGCAGAACCACTGAGGTTTTCGCAGCGCCGGAAAGCCCAACACTACCAAAAGTAGAGTGCGGCTGCAAGTAATAGCAGAAAACATACTCACTACTACGCCCAATCCCAGAGTTACAGCAAACCCTTTAACTAAACCAGCGCCCAACCAGAACAAAGCAGCACAAGCAATAACTGTTGTGACGTTACCGTCTAAAATGCTGGAAAAAGCTCGGTAAAAACCCGATTCGACCGATCGATAAAGCGATTTCCCCGCCCGCAACTCTTCCCGCGTGCGCTCAAAAATCAGCACGTTAGCATCGACTGCCATCCCGATGCTGAGGACAAAACCAGCAATTCCCGGCAGCGTTAATGTCACTCCCAAAAGTACGAAAGCTGCCCAAGTTAACAGAGCATAAATTAACAGCGCAATATTGGCAATTACGCCGGGGAGTCGATAGTAGGCCACCATGAAAATCAAGACTAAAACTAGGCCGCCTATACCTGCGTTAATACTGCTTTGAATGCTGTCTTTACCCAAGCTAGCGCCGACAGTACGGTTTTCGACAATTTCGACCGGCACCGGCAAAGCACCACCGCGCAATTGCACTGCCAAATCGTTGGCTTCTTGCGTTGTAAAGTTGCCTTGAATTACGGCACTCCCACCAGTAATTCCTGTTTGGGCAAATTCAACGCCGACCACTGGAGAACTGATCATTGTTTCGTCTAGGAAAATACCGATACTGCGCCCGGTGCCTGCTAAATTTTTAGTAAGTTGGGCAAAGAGTTCGCCTCCTTTGGTATCGAAAACAAGAGCAACGTTCCAGTTATTCCCAGCCGCCAAGGGTTGAGGTTGAGCGTCTTTGAGGTTTTCGCCGCCGAGGCCGCTGCTTTTGAATAGTTTGGCGATCGCCTCATTGCTTCTTTTCAAAGCAGCCTGATTTGCTTTAATTTCTGCCTCATTCGGGCTATTTTTCAATTCTGCTTGTTTGGCGAGTAATTCCTGCTGAAACTGCCTTTCAATGGCTAATTGTGCTTCTGTTCCAGGCAGTTGTTCCAGAAATTCTAGCTTGGCGGTGCCGCCCAAAACTCGTTCTGCTTGCTGCGGGTCATTTACTCCGGGCAACTGGACGAGAATTTGGTCTTCTCCTACTGTTTGCACTAAGGCTTCGGAAACTCCCAAACCGTTGACGCGGTTTTCGACAATCCGCCGCACTGCTTCTAACATTCCCTGGTCAATTTTGGGAATTGTGGGGGTAGTTTTTACTTGAATTGTGAGTTGCGACCCTCCTTGCAAGTCTAATCCCAGCCGCGTTGGAATAGTTACTATTACAGTAATGGCGGCGATGATTAAAACAAAAATTAGGGCTAATATTGAACGTTGTTTTTGCATACTTAATTATTAGTCATTAGTCATTAATCATTAGCCATTAGTCATTGGTCAGTAGTTAGGTGGAAGAAATAATCAATCTGTGCATCCGTGTTTTAGCATCAATGTCCTGCTGGCAGATATCGTTAGTTTTAGCGAACAACCAAAGAGTGATAACTAATGACTAATGGCTAATGACTGATGACTATTTATACTCGCAATGCTACCATTTTTTGGACGGCTTCGACAATTTGAGTGGGCTGAACAATTGTCAGTCTTTCTAAATTACCGTTGTAAGGTGTGGGAATATCTTGTGAAGATAGGCGCAAAACCGGTGCGTCGAGTTCGTCAAAAAATCGATCGCTAATCGAAGCAATTAGTTCGGCACCGATGCCTCCTGTTTTCATGCACTCCTCTACAATAATTACTTTGTGAGTTTTGCGAATGGATTCGCCGATCGTCTCCATGTCCAGGGGTTTGAGAGAAATC
Source organism: Microcoleus sp. B3-A4 (assembly GCF_036705385.1). Classification (NCBI taxonomy): domain Bacteria; kingdom Bacillati; phylum Cyanobacteriota; class Cyanophyceae; order Oscillatoriales; family Microcoleaceae; genus Microcoleus; species Microcoleus sp. B3-A4. The sequence goes on from NZ_JAUBUI010000022.1 coordinate 26,109, forward strand.
AGGTCGATTACTTCTGGATCGTAACCTTCTTTTAGCAGGGCGGGCACGGCTTGCAAGACATGGTGCCGCATCCTGGAATAAGTCAGGATGGTGACATCTTTGCCCGATCGCACAATTTCTGCTTTGTCCAGCGGCACTAAATATTCTGTTTCTGGCAAATTTTCTTTGAGGTTGTAAAGAAGGACGTGCTCGAAAAACAGAACGGGGTTATCGTCGCGGATAGCTGATTTTAAGAGTCCTTTGGCGTTGTAGGGAGTCGAACAGGCGACTATTTTCAAACCCGGTACTGCTTGGAAATATGCTTCTAACCGCTGGGAGTGTTCTGCGCCGAGTTGCCGGCCCACGCCGCCTGGCCCGCGAATTACCATTGGCATTTTGAAGTTGCCGCCCGATGTGTAGCGCAGCATTCCGGCATTGTTGGAAATTTGGTTGAAGGCCAGCAGCAAAAAGCCCATGTTCATGCCTTCGATGACCGGCCGCAGTCCCGTCATTGCTGCGCCTACTGCTAGGCCTGTAAAGCTATTTTCGGCGATCGGGGTGTCGAGCACTCTAAGTTCGCCGTATTTGTTGTAGAGGTCTTTGGTGACTTTATAAGAACCGCCGTATTGACCTACGTCTTCGCCGAGTACGAATACGGCGGAGTCGCGGGCCATTTCTTCGTCTAACGCCTCGCGGAGGGCGTTGAACAATAAGGTTTCTGCCATAGGAGGTGAAGCAATGATTGCAGGAGGGTCAGATTAGAATCTTAACCTTTTGGGGGTGTGGATGAGGATGCGATCGCAAATTCGGCAATTCAACCAGGCAGAATTGGCCAGACCTTTATCATAATTATTTAATTTTGTCAACCTCGTCCATTTATATCTCGGAAAAATGTTTTTGCAATAAATCGTGAATAAATCGATAACGCCGATCGCCCGTTTTTTGCAGCAACAGGCGATCGGTCGCAGCATCGAGAAAACGCCTGTAATCCCAAGGAATGTAGCCGTTCGACCACAGAACCAGGCGCAATATAAAACTTTCAATCCCCGGAATTCCCGGCAAAAAAGCACTAATTACCGCAGCAACAGCACCCGCAACTATTCCCCAAATCGATCCGGAGATTAGGGTGGCAATTAATCCCAAAATCACCCAAATCAGCCCGCAAACCAGCTTAACTCCAAACTGATACTTGCGCCGTTCATCGGCTGTTTGCAGCCAGCTAGACGGTATGCGATCGAGGTAAAATTCTTGAATTCCTTGCTGTCCCATCCTTCTCGCTAACCATCCCAGCCAGTGGCGAATTTGTTCCGGCCGCAGTTCTTTACCTCTGGGATACTGCTTGACTTGTCCGGTCATTTGGTGGCGAATATAGGCTGTTAACAGATATTTGCGCTGTTCTTCGGCAGAAGTTAGCCGCTTCCAAGCTTCGATTAAAATATCGTCGTAAGCCAGAGCCATCATGCTCAAAAGCAAGGGAACTTTTGCTATTTTTAACAACTCCGGCTCGCGCTCAATGCTGTACCAAAGTTCGCGGCTTCTTGCTTCTTGCAGATAATTTTTAATTTGAGTTTCTGTTAAAGGTTTCAATAAAACTGCGGCTTGCAGGCGAAATCTCGTTTCGCAGTTTTTGTAAGCTTCAAAACTGCTGCAAGCTACTAAATGTTTGGGTTTAAATTCGCTTTCAACAAACTGATTGATTGCTTGAATACAGATATTTTGGCGGTGGGTTTCTACTTCGTCCAAGCCGTCGAGGAGAGGCAGCAATTTTTGTTCGGCAAGCCATTTTTGGCCGACAGCAGGAGAGATGCCGTATTTGAACTGAAGTTGAGCAATTAACCAATCTGCGATCGCCCCGGATTCTGCTTTCCACGATCCGAGTTCAAACAGCACTGGTACTGGAAAACTAGCATCTTTTTGGGCGCGGGAAATTAACACCCGAGCTAATTCTAACAGCGTCGTAGTTTTGCCTGCACCCGTGGCTCCCAAAATTACCAATTTGCCGCCGGCGCGATCGAACACTTTAGCAACGCTTGCTTTGGGAGGAAGCCGAAAACTTGGACGGTTGCCCGCTTTCACTTCCACATCCCAACAGCGGTTAACACCAAGAGGCGGCGAGTCTTGGCTGAGGTTGGCCACCACAGCAGCGTGTAAAGACTGCGATCGCCCTGCTTGGACTTCCTGCTTCACCTCCTCCAACAATCGATCGCGGGGCGCTTGTAATCTCAGAAAAATCAATTTTGACATTTTATGTACCTCGCGCTGAACGCTTACCTTCGCAAATTTGCGCGCAAATAACCCAGAGCAAGATTACCATCTGTATAGGCGTCCAGTATATATTATTGACTCAAATTATTGCGGCACTTATGGATCGGAAATTTTATATAAAAATCCTGACCCTGTGGCCCGCACTAGGTATTTCCACTATAAATTAACTGGCGATCGCCCCAACTCCCAAACAAAAATTATTAGTATAGATACAGAGAGGCTTTTTTATGTCATTTACTAAGGGTCAAATCATCACAGTAAGCTTAGCAGGACTGGCAACAGCGGTGGGAGTGGCTGTTGCAACTATACAGTCGGGTGCGATGAAACAATCCGATCTTCCCCTTGCAGAATCCCCGGCATCCACCAGAAACCAGATTGCAGGGCCGACGAACAACCCTGAATCTCGGCAACTAAAACCTCTGCAAGCACAAACCCAGGCCACGGAATCTCCCCCATCCCAACCCCAACCGGCAAAAACCCCAGCACATCAATCCTCGCTAGTTGCAGGAGTCCCTCCACGAAAAGTTGAGCCAGTAGTTGTCACACCGCCAAATTCGGGTTGCAAAATCAGCCAAGCTGTAGTCAGCGATCCGAATCCACCGCTAAATGTGCGATCGATCCCGCAAGTAAGGGGCAGCAACATAGTAGGAAAACTCAAAAATAATACCTTTGTTTCAGTCGCCGAAGAACAAAACGGTTGGCTGCGAATTACCGATCCAGTTTCCGGTTGGGTTGCGAAAAAACGCACCGAAAGCAGTTGTTCTAACGTCAACCAGCAGATTAATTTTGTGCCGGGAGGAGATGAAGCCATTGTTAAAGGTCGAATTATCGGCGGCGGCAGCCACTCTTACCGGATTCGCGCCCGAAAAGGTCAAACAATGACTGTTAGGAATCGGAAAGATGTTTTTCCCCAAATTATAACTCCTCGTGGCAAACTTTTAGCCGGAGATTCTTATCAAGGCAATGAAGCAGAGTGGAGTGGAAAAGTGCCAGTAACAGGCAATTACACTTTACAATTAGACTCAAATTTCCGGGGATACGAATACGAATTTTCTGTTGAATTGCGATAATTTCCCTGATATCTGTATGCACAGCGTCGTGCCGTGTCCATACCCGGATCTGCGACTTTTAATAAATAGTATAATTAAGGAATCTCGGAAAGCGATATATCCAGAATCGCAAACTTCTGCCAATCTTCCGAATCAAAGTGCCACCATTCAGTTGTTATAGCGATAAATCCGTGTTTTTTCATCGCATCCTTAAGCACTTGACGATTTTTCCGAGATTCTGCGCTGCCGCCTTGATAATCTCCATGAGCTTTTTCGGTAAAATCATCGTAAGGTGTAGGCATTTCTAATTCTTTGCCCGTGCGATCGACTAAAGTCAAATCAATAGCAGCACCGCGATTGTGTCGCGAACCCCTAGCAGGATTAGCAACATAGCGCGGATCTGGCCAAGCTTGCCACATTTGCTTAGTCACAGAGAAAGGCCTGTAGCAATCGTAAACTTTCAAACCCAATCCGATTTTTTCCAAATCTGTTTGAACTAGCCCTAACTGTTGAGCAACAGAACTTCTCAAAGCGCATTTCGATATAGGGTAAAGCTTTCGTTTCAAGAAATTGTTAGTAGTGGCGTATCGGATATCGAGGCGAATGTTGGGATTTACGGTGCGGATGTCAACCAGTCGCGCCGAACGCGGAAGTTGACTCATGAAAATACTTTCAGGTAATACTGGGTTTGGTTCTGGTTGGGTAATTTGCACTTGTGGCGGCTCCTGGGCGCGGACAAATGTTATATGGTGCAGACCGATCGCACATAGCAACACTAGCATAAATGCGATCGGGTATTTTCCAAAACGATTAAATTTCATAGCTGTTCTGATTGTGAGTGTTAAAAAGTAGATTGAGGTCGTTGTTCTATGCTATAACCAATATTATGATGTCACCGTGACAGCAAGGAGAGCTATGAAAACTGCAATTTCACTTCCAGATTTAGTTTTTGAAGAAGCCGAGGCTTTGGCTAGTCTGTTAGGGTTATCGCGCAGTGAGCTTTATACAAAAGCATTGCAGGCGTATCTGCGGCGACACAACCGATCTCGAATTTTGAGCAAACTGAATCAAGTCTATTCTGAAGAGTCTTCTAAACTAGATCCTGTCTTGGCAAAGATGCAATTTATGTCCTTACCGCATGAGGATTGGTAATACCAAGTCCGGGTTCGGCTATTGAAATTGCTACTAGACAAAAAAACTTTCGGGGGTCGGCGTGCATGGGCTTTATTAACCCACGTATAGACTTGGATCAACAGACTGAATTTGCCTACTAATAATTAGGGACAGAGCTTTACGGGTCATTTCTATTGGCATAAATGGTGACTCTGACCAGTATTTAATGACTTGCTCCGGCAATGCTGGAATGTGAATAAAACCAACCTTCATATCAGAATTATGAATCTCCTTCCAATGAAGAAAGTGATAAAAAACTTGATTGCATAGATGAGTTCCACAATCATTTGAAATCCTAGTTGGAATGTTGTGGCTTTGTAACAGGGAAACCAAATCTTGGGGATCTGCTAGACAATCCCAATAGGCAATAGGAGCATTGGGGACAATCGGTTTTCCCTTGGGTGCGTTTCCTGCTGCATCCAAAGTCACAAAATATCTTAAATTCTTTGCCATTCGCTCAATAGCTATTTTGTTGTAACCCCGCGCCTGACCGATCCCAATACAAATATCCGGTGAAAATGCTTTGAGAGTTTCATCAACTACGTGTCCGAGGGTGTTGGTATTACCAGGCAGAATCTTGAAGTCAATGCAATCAACGTACTGACCGATCTCCTGAGTAGGATTGTCGCGTAACGACACCACAACCAACTCTGAGGCATTCAAACCATCATCATTTGGCTCAAAGCCAGTTATTAAAACTCTCATCCCAAAGCACCATATCACTGATCGCTTTATTTTAGTCTTATTGAGTTGGGTAGGTTGGGTTGAGTGTAAGCGAACCCTACGCAACGCTAGAGCCCAACACCTTATTTTAGTTAGAAGAGTTGGGTTTCGTTCCTCAACCCAACCTACACTATCCAGATCCAAAGTCGGAAATTCAAAAAATTTTTAAATTCCCAACCGCTGATACACTAAATCTAAGTGCCTCAATTGATACTGCGGATCGAAACAATCATCAATTTCTTTGGTCGTCATCTTAGCTGTTACTCGATCGTCCTTAGCAATTAAATTGTAGAAATTGCCGCCCGGTTTGTTCCAAGCTTCGTGAGCACAAGATTGCACAATTTTGTATGCGTCTTCGCGACTCGTGCCTTTTTCTACTAAGGCTAACATCACGCGCTGGCTGAAGATGACTCCGCCGTAAAGGTTCATGTTTTGCTTCATGTTTTCGGGATAGACTAGCAGGTGTTTTACTAAGTCTGTGGTTTCTACTAACATGAAGTGAGTTACTGTAGAACTGTCAGGCAAAATCATCCGTTCTACGGAACTGTGAGAGATGTCTCGTTCGTGCCAAAGTGCAACGTTTTCTAAGGCTGCGACGGCGTTGGCGCGGACAATTCTTGCCATCCCTGTGAGTCTTTCGGATCGAATCGGGTTGCGTTTGTGGGGCATGGCGGATGAGCCTTTTTGCCCTTTGGCAAAGTATTCTTCGACTTCGAGAACGTCGGTGCGTTGCAGGTTGCGGATTTCTACTGCAAAACGCTCGATCGATGCTGCTAAGAGTGCTAAGGTTTGGACGTATTCGGCGTGTCGATCGCGCGAAATGACTTGAGTCGATGCGGTATCGGGTTCGAGTCCGAGGTTTTGACAGGCGATCGCTTCAATTCGCGGGTCAATATTAGCATAGGTTCCGACTGCGCCGGAGATTTTGCCGACTGCAATGGACGATCGCAAATTCACCAATCGGGCGCGGCTGCGAAAGACTTCTGCCAGCCATCCTGCTAGTTTAAAGCCAAAGGTGATGGGTTCGGCGTGAATTCCGTGCGATCGGCCAACCATGACGGTATTGCGATGTTGTTGAGCCTGATAGCGAATAGCTTGACTCAATTCTTCGACACGTTCTAACAAGATATTGACGCTAGCGACTAATTGCAGCGCCAAAGCGGTATCGAGCACGTCGGAACTGGTTAAGCCGAGGTGAATGTAGCGGCCGGCATCGCCTACATATTCGTTGACATTTGTCAAGAAGGCGATCATGTCGTGGCGGACTTCGGCTTCAATTTCGAGGACTCGTTTGGGGTCAAAATTAGCCTTTGCTTTGATTTCTTCGACTGCGGCGGCGGGGATGTAGCCGAGTTCGGCTTGAGCTTCGCAGACAGCGATTTCTACTTGCAGCCAGCTTTTCAGTTTGGCGGTTTCAGTCCAGATGTTGCCCATTTCGGGCAAAGTGTAGCGCTCTATCACGGTGGGAGTTGGGGAATGCGATCGTCCTATTGTACCTCTGCGAGGCATCCGTCTTCAGTCGGGATGGGGAATTTGGGGCGATCGAACTATCCCTCTTCTGAGTTTGAATATTTCGTTTGTTTCGGATATTGCGTTTATGGCAGGGTAAGTGTTATCGTGAAGGAAACAACCAAGTATATATCGGCCAAATACTTACATACCCCTCCCAGTAATAGCTGCACGGGTTGTGCCCGATCGCAGATTCTGTCTGCTGACCAATAAAACGGGGTCTGGCCTAATCAGCGGTTTAAACCGCTGATTAGACCAACTTATACCACCCTATTGACTCTGTGCTTCAAAAACAATCACATCAAAAAAGAGATTAATTATGTTGAACCAAAAAGCATCGCTTGAGTCAGTTTTGATTCCCGAACAAAAACAAGAAGAAATAGCAAAATTAGATCGGATTCTCAGCCACGAATTTGCACAACTAAAATTAGTCGGAAGTAAAGGAGAAGAGATAGTAATTCCTGAATCAGTCTACAGCATTTTGCGTCAGGTCGTGCGTGTAATGGCATCAGGTCAAGCTATCTCTCTAGTACCTCACAATCACGAACTGACAACACAAGAAGCTGCTGATATTCTGAATGTATCCCGACCATTTCTGGTCAAGTTACTAGACCAGGGAGAAATTCCTTGTATCAAAGTAGGAAAGCATAGACGTATTCGTTTGGAGGATTTAACTTTATATAAAGAACATCGAGACAACAAACGTCGCAAACACTTGGATCGGCTAATCGAGATGACCGAAGAAGCTGGTTTGTACGAGGCATAGAAATAATTCCAACATTAATATGTCTAAGCTTAGTGTTGTCCTCGATGCTTGTGTCCTGTTTCCTATGTATCTGCGCGATACTCTGCTTTCCACCGCCGAGGCTGGTCTGTATTTACCGTATTGGTCGCAGAAAATCCTTGATGAAGCAATGAGCAACCTTGTCCGCCAAGGGATATTATGCCAGGAAAAAGCAATCAATCTTGAAGCGGAAATCAATGCAGCCTTTCCCGAAGCAATAATGGAAGTACCTGTCGGCTTAGAGCAAATCATGAAAAATGACCCTAAAGACCGTCATGTTCTTGCTGCTGCTGTAACAGCCAAGGCTGATGTCATTGTTACCAGCAATCTCGCGGATTTCAAAGAAAAGGATTTAGCTCCTTGGAACATCAAATCGCTGTCACCTGATGAGTTTATGAGCGAGCTATTTGACGAATACCCGGACTTAATAGTGAGATTATTACGGCAACAGTCGGAAAGGTACAAAAAACCTCCGAAGACTGTTGCTGAATTACTTGAATTTTTGGAAAAAAAAGCAGGTATGCCCAAATTTGCTAGTAATATTTTGTTATATGAATATAGTCTAGATATTGTGCAAACTGCGGAAACAGTCTTAAGGAACTACGGCAGACAAATACCCGAAGGCGGTAAATTTCTTGAGGGAGATCGGTATCGTATTTGGCAGCAAGAAGAAACACTTACAATTACTGCGAAAGATGGTAGAGGTGAAATTCTGCGATTTCAGAATGAGGAAATTGAGGGGAATATCTCATCAGAGGATATCAAATCATTCCAAATATTTGCTCAAAGCTTGGAGTGAGAATTAACAATAAATAGGGTTGAGGAGCAACAAGCTGATTAAAATAACCGATTTGCAGGAGCTAAAGGAGCTACAAGATGAATAGTCGTTACAGCCTCATCATCCAGTGGTCAGAAGAAGATCGACTTTTTGTTGTCAGTTGGCCTGAGTTTACCGATGTCATGCAGCCTTGCACTCACGGACACACTTACGAGGACGCGGCAAAACACGGACAAGAATTGTTAGAAACATTGATTGAACTCTATCAAGAAGATGGGCAACCTCTACCAGAACCTCAGACCTTGGGGAAACGATGGCAGATTGCGTAAAGTTGTTAATACCAAGAATTATCAATCCAAACCTATACTATTTCATTTTTACTAAGCGATCGCGTCCCTTGAGTTAGTTGGATGACTGGTAAAATAAGTGCGATCGCCTCCTTTGTCGGTGAAGTAAGGGAGGAGTGATCGCAGTATTTTTCAAGATGCCGTACTCCGCTGATAACGCACCCTACTTTACTATTGTAGCTCTGCGAGGCCTTCGTCTTCAGTCGGGATGGGGAATTTGGGGCGATCGAACTTTTCAGATATGTGACACATCGTCCGTAGACCGATCGTCCGCAGAGACTGAAAATTGGGAGATGAGTCGATCGAAACAGAAGATTCTGCGTGCTTTAGGTCATCTGGTAAAGCAACGCAGGACAGCGTTGGGAATTTCGCAAGAGGAGCTTGGAATGCGGGCTAATTTAGACCGCACCTATATATCTGGAGTCGAACGCGGAGTCAGAAATCCGTCCCTCACTGCAATTGCAAGTCTAGCTAGCGGCTTGGGCACAACAGTTTCCAATCTTCTCGAAAATCTAGAAATAGAAGCGGAAAATATAGAGTGAGCAATCAAGATTTAGCAGGAACAATTAAAGCTCAATTAAAACAAGATTCAACTCAATTCAGAGTCTTTAATCTCCTCTCGGACCAAAAATGGCACTGTCGGGAGTGCGAAGGCAAACAGATAGCCTCAGCTCAATATGCTGGCGGTGGCGGAATTCAGGGATTGCAGCGCGGAACAAGGAAGCGCCCCGGTCTTGTTATTCTAACAGAAAAGAGATACTGTCAAACTTGTCAGGCAACACGCTTGGGCGATTTATGGACAGGAGAAATTAAATCAGCAAATTCTGCTGCTAACATACCCGCTTCTCTGGTAAAAATAATTCTCGAAGTTTACTTTTATACAGATGTAATCGAACAGAGAACACGAGCAGCTCATGAGTTAGTAATTGACCATAGATTCCCAATGGAGCGTTGGGGGGATAATGAGCCACCACACCTGGCATCTATGAGCGCATCTGAAATCAAGGCAAAGTTTCAGTTGCTCAAAAAAGATGCTTCAGGCAATCACAATCTTCTAAAATCTCGAAGTTGCGAACGCTGCATCAAAACAGGGAAAAGAGGCACACCTTTCGGAATCAAGTTTTGGTATGAAAGAGGCGAAGACTGGCCTTCCATACATCAGCGCGGCGCTGAAGCTGAGGAAGGCTGCACAGGATGCGGCTGGTATGATTTTGAAACTTGGCGAAATGCTCTCAATCAAAAACTAGCTGAATCTGTTCGGGATGTTTAACAGTAACTAAACTAGGCTTGTTAAGCGCAATATCAGTCAAGTATGGAATAAGTGCAAAACCGATACACTCTGCTAAACGCGGCGGCACGGCATTTCCAATTTGCCACATTGCCTTTTTCATTGAGCCTTCAAAAATAAATGAATCCGGGAAACTTTGCAATCTAGCCATTTCGCGAGCTGAAATCACGCGATTGAGATAAGGATGAATATGAGTGCCGCCGTGATTTTCTTTAACAGTCATACTCGGTTTTCCCGGATACTGTCGCTTGAAAGCATCGGCGTAGCTTTCATACAAAGAACCGCCTGGTGGCACTTTAGCAAGTCTTTCCATGTACTCAACAGAATGACGAGTCCATTCGTGGTTAATTTCGGGTATGGGAGTATGCTCTGGTAAATCATCAATTGCTGACTCAATCGGTTTGTATTGTTCGGGCAACAATTGCGGCTTCGGATAGGGATTTTGCATCCCGAATCTATTGGCAATAAAAATAGCTCGCGGGCGGATTTGCGCGACTCCATAGGCCGCTGATTCAAGAACAGCAACGGACATATGGGGATAGCCAATTTCCTCAAAAGCCTCGCAAATGGCTTGCTTAACAGCTCCTTTTTGTATAGTCAATATTCCGGGTACGTTTTCCATGACAACATACCAAGGACGTATTTCAGAGACAACGCGGACAAACTCTCTAAATAAGCGATTTCGAGGGTCGTTGGGGTCGCGTTTTCCTGCAACTGAGAAGCCTTGACACGGCGGCCCGCCTACAACAACATGAACTTCTGGCGAACCAATTTCAGCGAGCAAATTTTGGGGATTTAAGTTTTTTATATCGTCGCACAAGTGATGGCAATCAGGAAAGTTTTTTGTATGAGTTGCCGAGGCGATGGAATTAATTTCAACACTTGCTACTGGTCGAAAACCTGCTTGGAATAAACCTTGGGTCATGCCGCCAGCACCGCAAAAAAGATCGAAAAATGTATAGTCTGATTTTGGCAGTGACTGAGATTCAACATCAATGAATATCTTGTAGGGGTCGCAGTCATTTGCTTCTAGTTCGCGTTGGATGCGTTCGTAACGCCCTAATTTTGCTTTCTTCTGCTTTTTGGCAGGAATTGGTTCTTCCTCTTTTAAGAATAAAGACAGTTGTATTGCTTCCATTTTATATTTGTTTACTGCGTTCTATCTGATGTTGCCCACTTGGGGCAGGTGTAGGGTTCGATCACGCTTGGAGTCGGAGAGTGCGATCGTCCTATTGTACATCTGCGCGGGGATGAAAGACTCAGAAACCCTGTTTCTGAAAGCAACCAGGTTTTTGTAGTTTGGGCGATCCGCTACAATATGCTAAACCTCGTTAGCTGGCATTCTTCTCTATTCGCCAATAAATGGTTCCAAATGAATAGCCATTAATATTTTGGCTTGACTTCGCCCTTGAGTGCATTTACTCAAAAAGTATTGCGGTTTTCAGGGTTATTCGCTAGAATAGCCAACCTGTCAAGTAAAAAAATCCCACCAACGAGACAGACATTTCCGACATTCGCTTATGACCATTGCCTATACTCCACCTTGGCTGCTGAACAACGGCCTATTAATGACGTTGTACACCGCATTAAGGGCTAGTCGCGGTTGGGAAAAAACGATCCCTTACCCAGAACCCCCTTACCGAGAACACATCTTTACTGGCGCCTGTGGAGTCCCGATTTTTGGCTGGGTTGCCATCCCCGAAAATCCTCGATATACCATTGTCGGGACTTACGGCATTACTGGCGATCTGGATAATCAATGGTATCTGAAGCTACTAGGCCGTAAAGCTTATGCCCAAGGCTGTGCAGTGGTATTATTTGACTGGCGAGCTCACGGCAAAACTGCCCAACTCTCTCCCACCCTGACTTCTGATGGCCTATACGAAGGCGAAGATTTCGTTCGGATTGCTGCCGCTGCTAAAGAAATGGGATGTCCCGCCCCTTTTTGGTTCACGGGTTATTCCCTGGGCGGACAATTAGCCTTGTGGGCCGTAAAATCAGCTCAGACGATCGCAGATTGGGGACCGGACTTAGGGCTCGAAGAGTCAGAACTAGCAGGCGCGGCGGTGATTTGCCCCAGCTTGGACTCGAACCGTTCTCTGTCTTATCTAGTTAAAGATGAGTGGGGGAAATTTTTAGAAAAAGCGATCGCGCGACAGTTAAAAAAACTAGCAAAAAACATCGCCGCATCGCATCCGGGGGCGATCGATCCTGCCGCCATTGAACGCGCCAACAGCATTTGGGGCTTTGACCACGAACTGGTAATTGGCCCGTTAGGTTTCTCCTCTGTGGAAGAATACTATGACGCTAGCAGCGCTCTACACATTTTGCCTCACCTCAATAAACCCACTTACATCCTTTATGCAGCCGACGATCCGATGTTTGACCCGGTGCTTGTCTCTGAGTTGCAAGCCATTAGCGCGAACAATCCTGCCTTAGAATTAGTGGTGACAGCCTACGGCGGTCATGTGGGGCATATCAGTAGTAAACGTTGTCAGCATCAATTTGCTGATAGCGATCGGTGGTGGGCATGGAATCGGATTTTACAGTGGTTCGATGCCTTGAGTCTTGATTAAGATTATCAAATAAAACCTGAACACTCCTCGGCAATAGTTGCCGGGAGGAAAGGATTAGGGGGTTTAATCTATCTAGTCCAGAACCTTGAAACTATTTCGCAAAAACACTAGACATCTGGGCACAAGCTGAATGGCTCACTGGGACACAATTGTGCATAATTTGCAAAGCCAGTTGACTTAACCTATATTTGACGACAGCATAAGGATTAGAAGCAATTATAGTTAATAACTGGTGAATAAATATCGATTAACTTATTCGTTTTTTTGAGAATAGTGTCAGCTATTAACTAGGTAAAACTAAAGCTCCAAGTCTTAATCTAATCAAACCGCAAAGAGCGATAATTACTCTCTCGTATTTAGAGTTCGCTGTAGTTGGCTAGCATTGTTAGTGTTATCTTCCCACGTCCTTGATTGATGCCCTCGTCCTCGGCAACAACAAACAGCACCGCCTCGTACAAAATCTTATTTTAGTTGAGAGACGGGGCGATCGCATCAAAACCAAAGAAACCGGGTTTTTGGCCGTTGCTGTCGGTTTTAACGCTGTATTCTCCTAAAAAACCAGGTTTCTGACCACCCGCGCCTCGATTTTCAGCTTTTAGAGAGAGGTAAAAACTCGCCCGATCGCTACACTATGATTAACTAGGAACTCAGCAATTTTGGAGAAGAGGTGAATTGAAATTCGTTTCCGACCCGCAAATAAAAGTCAAAATCCGCAAAATGAACGAGCGGGTGCGGTGGCAAGAAAAATCGATCGTCGATCGGGGAATCGACCAAACTCGGATGGTTTTGGAATCTCCAACCACCGACTCTCCAGAGTTTTCGTTTTTAGTCGTAGGCGACAGCGGCACGGGCAACCACCGCGGCTACAATCCCCAGCGGCAGATTGCCGAACTGATGGTTTCGGAGCGCGAAACTTGCCGTTTCGTCCTCCACACGGGCGATGTAGTTTATCTCGTAGGTTCCAGCGAATATTACTTGCAAAACTTTATTCGCCCCTACCGAGAATTTATAGTCGGCGGCGAGCATCCCTCCCGGATTGCCTACGATCGCATGGTGTTTAATTTTCCGTTTTTGCCCGTACCGGGAAACCACGACTATTACGACTTGCCGATAGTCTACGGCCTTCTGTCGGCGACAGCTTTGCCGTTGCGCCGGCTGTTGGGTTCCAAGTTGGATCTCGATGTCGGCTGGCACGGTTCCGATCGCGGAAATGCCTACGCCAAAGCCTTTCTGGACTACCTGCAAGCTCACAAAATGCCGGGAGAGATCGATCGCCACCTAGACGCCCACTACACCGCCAGCACCAGCACAGGCCGCTGCCTCCGCTACCAACCCGGACGCTTTACCCGCTTACCCAACCGCTACTACACCTTCCGCAGCGGCGGCATAGACTTCTTCGCCCTCGACTCCAACACATTCAACGAACCGTTACCGATCCCGAAAACCAAACAGGGCGACATTCGCCGCCAGAATTTGGAACTCGATCGTCAGAAATTGGAACAAGAAAAATTGGCAATGCTCGAAATGTGCGATCGGCTCAAGCCGGAGATTCCCGAGGAAGACGAACAGCTAGACGACTTGACCGCCAAATTAGAGCAAGTTGACGAAATGCTGATGGATATTGACAAGCAACTGTCGCCCGACAAAACAGCCTCCACGGACGTTGAACAGCTCGAATGGCTCAAAAAAAGGCTGATTAACTCTTGGCGCGATTCCGAGGTGCGGGGGCGGGTAATTTACCTGCACCATCCCCCCTACGTGACCGAGGCGACAAAGTGGAATCAAGCTCAAACTTTGGCGGTTCGGTTGCGATTGCGCGAGGTGCTTGACGGGGTGGCCGATGCAGTTGGGGACGCGGCGCGGGGGCGTCCGCTAGTAGATTTGGTGCTGACTGGCCACGCTCACTGTTTGGAATACCTGCGGACTGGGAATACCGGACACGGCGACTCTGGGATTAATTGGATTGTCTGCGGGGGAAGCGGCCACAGTCTCCGCCGCCAGCGCCCGGAAGGGCCGATGTTGCAGGAAGCATTGAGTCCTGAAGCTTATCGGTTGGCGCGGCAGTCTGGTTCCGAAACAGCCAGCCGGCGGGTAGCGGAATCTTTGCTATTTGTCGGCCGCAGCGGTCAAGGTTCCTACAAACGCCGTCCTTATTCGTGTTTGCGGATTGATGTTCTCGACGGGTGTCCCCCGAAGTTCCGCATCCGACCTTTGGTTGTCGAACGATTTGAGGGGAAATGGCAGGATATCTCGATCGAACCTTTTGTGATTTAACTTTCGTTTTTCTGTAAGTCTCGATCGCCCTTAAAAATTTGGACTTTGACCGATTCCGGTTCCCCCCTTTTTAAGGCGCCGGGGCGATCGAGAGCCGAATGCTCGCACACAATACTCGTATTAACTTAATTCAGGAGAAAAATTCAATGATTGCTAACTTAACCGCCACCGGCTGGGAAATTATTTACCACCGCGCCCACGCCTTGCTCGCGGCCCAACTTGGCGGACAGTGGAAGCGCTCGAAATCTCCGCTTCGCCTCTACGAAACCATAGCCGCGATTTCGCATCACGATGATTTGGAAAAGGAGTGGGAAGAAAATATTTTGACTGAAGCGGGCGCGCCCTTTGATTTTACGTTGCAGACGGAAACTTCTCTGCCGAAAATTAAAGCCATGGCGCAGAATGCCCTATATCGTGGTAGGTGGGTAGCAATGCTGATTTCTATGCACATGAGCTTTCTCAATGAAGGAAAGCGGGGAGAGTCGAAGGAACTCGACGAGTTTTTGGACGAGCAACTGGAAAATCAAAAAAAATGGCGCAAAGAGTTGGAAGTTTCCGAGGAAGATGCTAAGGCAGCTTATGCTTTTTTCCAGTGGTGCGATCGGCTATCATTAATTCTTTGCAGCCGCGAGTTACCCGCCGGAGAACGAGCTTTAGAAATTAGTGTGGGCCCGGACGGCAAGCGCTACGATATTGTACAGCACAGCAACGAACTCGTGACTGTAACTCCTTGGCCTTTTGAAGAAGATAAGTTTACTGTGAACGTCGAAGCGTGCCTTTTGGATAAAGTCAAGTTCGACAGCAACAAGGAAATTAAGGAAGCGCTGCACAAAGCTCCCCGCGAAGTCTTAGAGTGGACTTTTGTCAAGTCTTAATTAAACCTCTACCACAAATACTGCACCGTTCTAGGTTTGTAGCGAGAACTTCAGTTTGATCGAGTTTGATGAGAACTGAAGTTCTCGCTACAAACCAATTTGATTGTTGGCGATTTACCGGACATAATATTATCAATGAGTCCTTACCAATTACCCATTAGCCATTACCAATTACCAAATATGGAACGTTCAGCTTGCCTAATTTTCAATCCCGTCGCCGGCCACAGCGACCCCGACCAAGACTTAGCTAAAATTCAGGAACTTTTAGAGCCTTTTATTGACTTAGACATTCGGCTGACAACCCCAGAATTAGACGCAGATCAAATCGCCCGCGAAGCAGTTGCTAGAGGAGTTGAGGCAATTATTGCTTGCGGGGGCGACGGCACATTATCCGCAGTCGCTGGGGCGATTGTGGGCACAAATATTCCTTTAGGAATTATTTGTCGGGGAACGGCTAATGCTTTTGCTAATGCTTTAGACATTCCGAATACAATTGAAACCGCCTGTGCAACTATTTTTGGAGGGTTGACGCGGGTGGTGGATGCGGCGATTTGCAACGGTGAAATGCCGATGGTTTTGTTAGCTGGAGTGGGCTTTGAGGCAGAAACTGTCGAACTTGCCGATCGCGAAATGAAGAATCGTTGGGGAATGCTGGCTTACATTCTTTCAGGAATTAAACAGTTAAACAATTTAGAAAGATTTGAAGCGGAAATCGAAACCGAAGATAGAATTATCAGCCTTACTGCTGTGGCGGTGACAGTGGCAAATGCAGCGCCCCCTACTTCCATTTTAGCTCAAGGCCCGGCAGGGATTATTTTTGATGACGGCTTGCTGGACATAACGCTGGTGGCGCCTCAGAATAAAGCTGGGGCAATCGCAGCTTCTTATCACCTATTGCAAACAGCTTTGAGCGGCAATCCTACCGATCGCGACGACATCGGTTATTTGCGGGCAAAAAAAGTAACAATTAGTGCCGATCCGCCTCAAAAAGTGGTTGTAGACGGCGAAATCATCGGCATGACTCCGGTTTCTATTGAGTGCGTTCCGGGAGGTTTAACTATTTTTGTACCGCGAGTTGAAGAAGAACCCGTGGTGGAAAAACTCACCGGTTTAGCGGATATCGAAATTACATTGAAACCCTCAACTTAAAATTTTTAGCGACACAAACAATAAGAAAGACCGCCCGGGCGGTCTTTCATTTTTAGGCGTCTAAAATTTGACGAATGCGGCGCTCCAAACGTTCGAGATCGAGTCCGCCTTCATCGCGGCTGATGCGGCGCACGGTGACGTTAACATTGCTCAAATCTGCCAGCAAATCTTGCAGGATTTCTTGTTGCTGGCGAGCTTGAGTTATTTCGCGCGGTTCCTGCACCAAATCGCGAACAATTGTATCTTCAGCGCGCGAGGCAACGATCGGGTCTGCTTCGCCGTCTACGTGCACGAAAGTGCGCCGGCCAGGCCCCCGTTCTTCTTCAATTGGTATTACTGCTGTTACTCGATCGGAGCGTACATATTTTCCAAATCCCAGGTGGACTAAGACAGAAGATTGTATTTTCATAGTTAGCACGATTTATTGGTTAGTTATCTATATTTTAACTCGCAATTTCAGGCTGTGACAAGTAATGGCCAAGCGGGTTTTACACCTATTTTGAAGAGTTTTTAGGGGTATGAAAGGTGGCTATTTTTTAGTAAATGTGGTAAGTTTTTAGTTGGATATAAACATCTGAATAAAGTTTTTTTATGAAGAACGTCCGTCCTAATTACCCAAACTTTGAGGACGGACGTTTTCACTGCCAACGTAGAAAGGCAGAGCCTTGAAACGAGGAAATAACGCAGCTTATCAGCTAAACTGTTGAGCGTAGTATCCTGCGTAGCGAGATCCCTTTTCCAGCAACTCCTCGTGCGTCCCAGATTCCACAATTCTGCCTTTTTCCAAAACTAAAATGCGATCGGCTCTCCGCACAGTAGCCAAGCGGTGAGCGATAATAAACACAGTGCGATCGCGCATCAATCTTTCCAGCGCTTCTTGCACTAAACTTTCGGACTCCGAATCCAGCGCCGATGTCGCTTCATCCAAAATCAATATTCTGGGATCAAGCAAAACTGCACGGGCGATCGCAATTCTTTGTTTCTGTCCCCCAGATAAATTTACACCCCTTTCTCCTACCCAAGTTTGATAGCCGTCGGGAAACTCACTAATAAATTGATGGGCGTTAGCAATCTCCGCAGCTTTTTGAACATCTTTGAGTTCATAATAAGATTGACCGAAAGCGATATTTTGAGCAATCGTACCCGAAAATAAAATCGTTTCTTGCGGTACAATTCCAATTTGCCGCCGCAGAGTATTTAAGGTGACATCTTGAATATCAATCCCGTCAATTAAAATCTGTCCCGCTTGCGGATCGTAAAATCTGGGTAGCAAATTTACTAAAGTAGTTTTACCCGCACCGGATGCACCCACGAGAGCAATCATTTCTCCGGGCAGCACTAACAAACTCATATTTCGTAAAATCGGTGTCTCTGAGTTATAGGCAAAATTAATATTGCGGTATTCGACTTTTCCGGTAACGTGGGGAAGTTCAATGGCACCCGGTTTTTCAACGACTGTGGGTTCAATTGCTAATAATTCAAAAATGCGATCGCTAGAAGCTTCTCCCTGCTTAAAATCCCCGTAATTAGCAGTTGTAATAGCGATCGGGTCAATTAAAAGTGCCACCCCTGCGATATAACTGATAAATTGAGTACCTGTGAGATTTCCTTGAGAAATTTGCCAACCTCCCAGGAAAAAGAGCAAAATCACGCTCATCGCTTCCAGAAAGCCCACTACAACGAACTGAAGTGCTTTTATTCGTTCTGACAGATACTTAGCGCGGCGGTTTTGTTCTGCTTCTTCTGCAAAGCGGGCAATTTCGTAGTCTTCAGCCACAAATGCTTTGATTAAGCGAATGCCGCTGAATACTTCTGTCAGCAAAGCGGATAAATCAGAGATGCGATTTTGACTTTGGCGCGAGTAACTTAGCAGTTTCTCCCCAAACCAACCAATTAAGATAGCCATCAGCGGTGCAATAATTAATGCACCTAGAGTTAATTGCCAGTTGAGATAAATCATATATCCCAGGACGGCAATTAGCTGCAAAACACAAGGAATAAACTGATGAAAAAATTTATTTACGACTTCGCCAATGCGGTCAATATCTTCGGTGAGGCGGTAGGATAAATCTCCGGTTTTGGCGGTTTCAAAGTAGCCGATATTGAGTTTTTGCAGGTGGGAGTAGACTTTTTTGCGGATTTCTAAAGCAATAGTCAAAGCAGCTTTTGCCATCAGCGTATCTTGACCGTACTGGGCTGTACCCCGAATTAGAAATATAATGGCGCTGAGTGCAGCAATTTGAGCGAAGCCTTTTAAATCTCCATTGCCTATAAATTTGGCTGTCTCGCCAACTAGCCACGCTATAATTGGCCAAAATACGGTAAATACTACGGTACAAGCTAATGCTTTACCGATGGTTTGTTTTTGGGGACGGAGGTAGGGTAAGATTTGCCAGTATGTCGATCGAGTTTTCAAGATATTTTGCCCTCGCAAATTCTGTTCTTGGGGATCTCTGCAAGAATATTCAAACTTCGATCCCCCCTAACCCCCCTTAATAAGGGGGGAAAAAGATTATTATTCCAAGTCCCCCTTTTGAAGGGGGATTTAGGGGGATCTCTGCGTAAGTCATAGAGATATCTGAGCCAGAATATGATAACAGCGATCGGGCAAATCTCAACAATCATTCTTCACGCAAAGCATCCGGGATAGAAAGGTCACGGATTCATCTGTGGGGTTCATTGTCCAATTCTTCAATCTAAAATCTAAAATCTAAAATCTAAAATCTAAAATCATTCTTGACCGTCGGCATGAGTAGCCTGTACTTTAGACCCCGCGACAACTTCGCCCCGAAAGGCGGCTGACTGTCCGGGTGCAAGAGTAACTGGTTCAGCGTAGATAAATCCGTTGTCAATTAAATTGCCTGACTCGTCCAAAACTTCATAATTGACTTTGACATTCTTGATTATTTTGCAGCCTTGATTAAGGACTTGACCGCTGAAAAAGTTGCCGTCATAATTAGCCGCCGCAATTGATACTTTCGCAGCAATGTTGGAACCGGGAATGCAAGTTTGGGAAGTTCCTAAAGATGGCTGTTTCTCGCATAACTTGCCCAAGTCTACTGTTTTGCCGTCGGGGGTTTTCATGTAGCAAAACGGCTCATCAACTGGTAAAGCTTGAGCCATTGTATTTGTAAAGTCTGTAAGCAGAGGGCGAGCCGAGAGCGGCGATATTAGCAAACTAGATAAAGCTAGTGTTAAAGGTAAAATAATCATGTTTTTTGGCAATAAATTGTACAATTTAATTAACATAAATTTTACATTTGCATATCTCTATGTATGGTGGATGTTATAACTAATTTAATTTTTCGGGCGGGCTAGAAGCCCACCCCAAAAGAATTAGATGTGCGTTGCTCACAGCCACACCACAAGAAGTAGATGCGCGCTGCTCAAAGCCACCACACAAGAATTAGATACGCACCTTACGAAATTATCTAATACTCGGCTTCCTATTCCTAAGATTCTGCGCTCCGGGAACCTTCCGGCTGGGACGGCGATTGTTCAAATTACTCGCAGTTCGAGCATTCAAAGCATCAGCAGAAGGTATCAAACCCAAGTCTTGCAAAATTTCAACAGCCGCCCTTTGTCCAGTTTCGCAACCGCCTTCCATGTAACCTTGATTTTCCAGCGAAGTGTGTTCCCCGGCAAAATATAAATTGCCAACTCGTTCGCCTTCAACGCCGTACATTTGCGTCCACTGTCCGACTAAATAGCAGGAATAAGAACCTTTGAAAAAGCGTTCTCCCGGCCAATAAGCTCGCACAGCTTTGCCCGATCGCAAATTTCTCACTCCGGGAAAAACTCTTTCAAATTGGTTCAAAAATCTTTGTGCTTGGTCTTCTGGAGTGCCTGCACCGATCGACAAACCCTGCTTTCCTCCTGTATAATTAGTGATCAAACCGTTAGGAGTAGGAGCAAAAGGCGTAGCTTCCCAGGTATTCTGGAATTCTAAATCGCTATAAACAGAAGCAGTCGATCGATAAAGTTCCCGCCAAATTCGGCTGCGGTAGCCGGTAATTAACTTAGAATTAGTACCGTAACCCAACTGCTCGATCGCCCTGCGCTTTGGTTGGGGCAAAGGTACGTTAATTCTAACGTCTCGCAGAGTGCTGAACGGCAAAGTTAACAAAACTCGCTCGTAAGTGCGCTCGAACGCGCTTTGTCCCGATCGCAAATTTACCCGATAGCGGCCATCCGGCAAAAGAGTAATCGCTTCCAAAACCGTCCCCGCCTCGATCGAACCTGACAATTGACCCGCCAAACGGTTGATAATTTGACTATTACCGCCGTCAATTTGATAACGCTCATCGCTGTTGCCGTACAATTCAAAACTGCCCGCCTCAGAACCGATTAAAAACAGCAGATTTAACGCCGACTGTTCTTCAGGATCTCGACCGTATTCAGTTGTGTAAGCAATGCGGAGTAACTGCCGGACAAGCGTGCTAGTCTCAGCTTGGTCTACATATTCAGCGATCGAAAGATTGTCCAATCTTTCCGCTGCTTCCGTAAAATCAAGATAGCTAATTTCATCGCCAACCGTCTCCAAATCAGCACTAATTTTACTCGCTAGCGGCGCAAATTCCGCGATTATTTGCTCAAGAGAAAAGCGGCGGCCTTGAAAGAAAAAAGTATCCTTCACCAATCCACTCTGCACTTGGGCTAAGTCGATCGCCCGCAAACCCAATTCCGTCGCCAGCGAGATTAAATTAGTATGACCGGTGTCAATAAATTCTCCCCCCAACTCCGCCGGAATTAGCGTTCCAGCCACCTTGGGAATAGTGCGAATCCGCCCCCCCACGCGGTTAGTTGCCTCGATTATATCGGCGCGCACACCCGCTTGCCGCAAGCGATAAGCCGCCGTCAAACCCGCAATCCCCGCACCCACAACCAAAATCGGCGATCGTCCGCCCTGTTGAGCAAAAGCTCCCCCTCCCTCCCTGGTAAAAGTCGCAGCAGCGACAGCCCCCGCAGCAGCTAAGCCCCCGTGCAGCAAGCGGCGCCGAGATATGGCAGAATTGGGAATGCCAGCGCTCAGCATCCCCAGCAGTTCATCAGCCGGAATGCCCGTTTCCCTTGATTTCTGAGCAATACTCGCAGCGCGGCGGAGCATTGCCATCAGTCCAGATTTAGCCATAATTAAGACATCCTCACAAAACAAAACTTTGATGTAAACTGGATTCTCGATCGTGCACTTTCCAGACTAAAGTCCAGAGAGATTTTTTTAATAATGCTAACCCTCAGAACACTGTTCGACAGCAAATTTTATCTCGAAAACAACCCAGATGTCGCGGTAGCAGTTGCCAGAGGCACGGTATCGAGTCCTTTCGATCACTACCGAAAAATTGGCAAATTTGAAAATCGCGACCCCAATGCCCTGTTCGACGCCAGCTATTATTTAGACACCAATACAGATGTAGCGGCATCAGCGAAACTCAACGGTTTTTCAGTCGCCGATCACTTTATCAGATTCGGTCAATTTGAACGACGCAACCCCAACCCTTTCTTCGATGTTGGTTTCTATTTAGCAAGCAACCCCGACGTTCAGACAGCAGTCCAAACCAATCAATTTACCCCATTTGAACACTACTTCAAAGTCGGTCAATTAGAAAACCGCAAACCCAGCGTTTTCTTCGATCCCAGCTTTTATCTAGAAAAATATCCGCTGGTAGCAGCAGCAGTCAACAGCGGCGCAGTTAAAAGTGCGATCGACCACTACATTCAATTCGGTCAACAAGAAGGACTGTTGAGCACTCTCTCCGATCCCGCAGACAATTTGAACGCAGCAAAAAGCCTAGGCATTCTGACAGAAATTCAAACGGCGAGCGATTTTGTAGGAGCTACTGAACCAGCCGACATTTACAGTTTCATCCTCAATACTCCCAGCCTTTTCAGTGTAACTGTTGACGGTTTGAGTGCAGATGTTGATGTTGAATTAATTCAAGATCTCAACGGCAACGGCGCAGTTGGATTAGACGATATTATTGCTTCGTCTAACAATTTAAGCACGGCTTCAGAAACAATTGTCAGCAATGGGCTTTTACCTGCGGGCACTTATTTCGTCCGCGTTTCTCAATTTCAAGGCGATACAAATTATGACTTGAGATTGCTTTCCGCTCCTTCTCCCACGCCGCTTCTATGACATGAGGGTTTACACTCTAAGGCAGTCCCAATCAGAAGGTGGAAGACAGAATGCAGAATTAAATAAAATTTTATAATTAAATAATTCTGCGGGTTTGTCAGTTAGATACTGTCCGGTTAATGACTTATAATATAATTGTTTGTTGTTACCCTCTTAAGAGAAGAGAAGACTTAAGTCCTTACTACAAACCTAATTATAAATTTTTGACCGTAATTGATATTAAAACAAACAATTCTCTCTTCCATCTTCCACATTCCATTGGGCAGATCTTTCACTTATTAGTTTCTTACCCCCTGGGAGAGGGCAAAGATTGAACAGGTGCCGGAGGCCAATTAGAGCGACTTCTGGTGAGAGTAGTAGACACCAAAGCATAGCCCAAAACAGCCGGAAGCACGATCGCACTCAGAAACACGATCGCCGCAGCCCAACTCATCGCATTCGAGATCGGGCCGTAATGAGTGCGGTAAGGGTCAAAGGTGGGTAAATTAGGCCTCGGGGCGTCCCGCAGCGCGATCGGACGTTTGAAGCGCACTCGCCTGTCGTCGAGCTTTTCGAGCAAAATCCAGCCAACCTCCGCCTCTTCCCGGCACAGCTTGTGAAAAATCGCAGGATTGCGAAACAAATCGTTGCTAGCCCGCACAATCTTGTACTCCCAAACCGTCAAATCAACAGCATTAGGAGCGGGTTTGGGATTGCCATTGGAGGGCGCATTTTCAGGCGCATTAAAATTATCCTCTTGAGATTCGTATCGAGTCAAAACTTCCTCCTCCTCGTTGTATTTTTGCCACGCAGCCGCTTGCTCGCGGCTCACCAATACACCCGCGAGCGCCGCCTCTAAGCCGAGACTGCCAACCATCAAACTCCAAATCAGAATTTCAACCATAAAAGGAGTTAAAAATCAAAAACTAGAAAGACTCACTTTTAACTTTCAATCTTTAATTTTCAAATAGCCTTCCACCACACAATCTGCACCCACTGCGCGCCAAGAAACCCGCTCTAAAGTCAAAGCATCAGTCATTGCCGAAAACCCCAAATCTCCTACAGGAGTTGGAGCTCCTTGGCCGCCGACAATTTTAGGAGCAATAAAAGCCATAATTTTTTGAACTGCACCCTCAGCAATTGCCTCGGCCGCCAAAGTGCCACCACACTCCCAGAGTACAGAAAGAAAAGATCGATCGTACAAATAAGCCATAGCATTAGTCGGTGTCAGCGGCGAGAGCTCGACAACTTCCACCCCTTTGGCGATCAAAAATTCCTGAAATTCCGGGTTAACCCCAGGTTCAGTCAGCACCAAAGTAGCCGCCACAGAGGTTTCCCACAACCAAGCCGACTTCGGCAAATCCAAAGTGCGGCTCATCACCACCCGCAGGGGATTATTCCTATCAGGCTGGTGACTTGTCAGTAGAGGGTTGTCCAGACGCACCGTATTTCCCCCAACAATCACAGCATCGCAGCCGACGCGCAACCGGTGTACCTCGCTCCGAGCCTCCTCGCCTGTCACCCAAGCGCTGTGGCCGCTACTGGTAGCAATTTTACCGTCCAAAGTCATTGCATATTTCAAAATTCCAAAAGGCCGGCGGTACAAAATCCGGTGCACAAAAGCCTCGTTGAGTTTCTGGCAAGCTTCCCCTTCCACTCCCGCCACCACTTCAATGCCAGCCTCTCGCAACCGGGCCAGCCCAGTTCCAGCTACCAAAGGATTCGGATCGACCATGCCAGCCACTACTTTTGCCACCTTGGCCTTAACTAGAGCTTCGGAACAGGGGGGAGTCCGGCCGTAGTGGTTGCAGGGTTCCAGGTTCACGTAGACGGTCGCTCCTTCGGCGAGTTCCCCCGCTTCCCGGAGCGCAAAAACTTCGGCGTGAGGTTGACCGGCACCGGGATGAAACCCTTCGCCGACAATCTTGCCGTCTCGGACAATTACTGAACCGACAAGGGGGTTGGGTGCGGTTTTGCCGAGAGCGCGGCGAGCCAATTCTATGCAGCGGCGCATCATTACTCGATCGAACTCTTGAATTTCGCTGTTGTCCAGTTGTTTTGTCCCTTGCTGCTGTCCGTTAGGTAAGCTGGCGATCGCTTGAGCGTCCGCCGGAAAAGTTTCCATAAGATTTTGGTATGATATCTATCCCTGAGTGTACTGACTTTGATGTTAATTTTGGCTGCGATCCGACGATCGATTGCGGCTGGGGCAAACTGTACGTTACCACTGAGATATTGCACCATTCTCAATTAGCCTTTTATGAACAGGCAAGATGCCTGTTGCTGACAAGGGTGCAAGATGTGAGTTACCAGGAGTGAAAAGCAATTTAGGGCGATCGACCCCGCACGTCCCAAAAAATAGCTTTAACATGAGGAAAGAATAGCAGGCGCTTGAAAAAACAATGAGTCAGGACATGAAGCGGGAATTTGCCAACCGCGACGAATTAATTGCCTACGTGCGTGAACAGTTCCCCGAAGCCGCCGCCCGGGACAGCAGCGTACCCCCAACCCCAGGCGGGCGGAAAGCAGCCGAGACAGCCCTGCAACAAGTCGATCCCGGCAAGTACGCCTCAACCCGCAATTTCCTCAACGGTGCGATAACGCGCTTGTCGCCCTATGTGCGCTACGGAGTTTTGAGTCTGGCGGAAGTCCGGGATGCTGTGCTGGAGAAGGTGCGGCATCGAGAAGAGGCCGTAAAACTCGTCAACGAGTTGGGTTGGCGGGATTATTGGCAGCGACTGTACGCGGAATTGGGCAACGGGATTTGGCAAGACCGGGAACCCTACAAAACTGGCTACACTGCTAAAGATTACAGCGAAACTCTCCCGGAGGATGTCATCGAGGGATCGACTGGTTTGGTTTGCATCGACAGTTTCAGCCGCGAGTTGCGAGAAACTGGTTATTTGCACAATCACCAGCGGATGTGGACTGCCGCTTATCTCGTACACTGGCGCCGCGTGCGTTGGCAAGCCGGAGCTCGCTGGTTTTTGCAACATTTGCTAGATGGAGATCCGGCGAGCAACAATCTTTCTTGGCAGTGGGTAGCAAGCACTTTTAGTCACAAACCTTATTTTTTTAATCGGGAAAATTTGGAGCGTTACACTAAGGCGGTTTATTGTCGCGATTGTCCTATGTACGGGCAATGCGATTTTGAGGGAACTTACGAATATTTGGAAGGAAAGTTGTTTCCTCATGGAGAAAAGGTAGATCGTAGCGGCGGTTCTAAAAGTTGGCAAGACTTTCAAAAGCGCCGGAAAAATTAAGGAAGTTCGGCAACCGATTCGCTTTCTTCGGATTTAACGGATTTAACACCCATTCTCAATTCCCGATGCCCAATTCCCGATGCCCAATTCCCCATTCCCAATTTATGAACAATCCGATTATTTGGCTGCACGGCGACTGTTTGAGTCCTGAAGGCCCGGCTTTTAAAGCGCACCCAGAGGCACCGGCAATCTGGGTTTGGGATGACGCGCTCATTGATGAATGGCAGTTGAGTCTCAAACGAATGGTGTTTATTTACGAATGTTTGCTGGAGTTGCCGGTAGTTATTCGGCGGGGCGATGTGGCTGCGGAAGTTATCGCTTTTGCTAAAGAATCCGGCGCGAATCAAGTGGTGACTGCGGAAAGTCCCAGCCCTCGGTTTCAGGATATTTGCCGGGAAATTAAGCGATCGCACCCTGTAGAAGTTTTGCCACCCGAACCCTTTGTCCGCTACGATGGTTACATTGATTTGAAGCGTTTTTCCCGCTATTGGCGCGTCGCTGAAAAATATGTTTTCTAATTTTAATTGGGAATTGGAAATTGGAAATTAGAAATTGAAAAGAGGTGTTCTTTTATCTTCTTCCCTCTTCCCTCTTCCTTCAACTCCCCTTCAAACGCTCCAATAGCCATTGAAATCTCGATTCAGCCAAATCGGGATTTTCGACATTTTCCGGGATAGCCCCCTCGTCGTCGGGCTCTTGATATATTAAACCATCACTATCATCGCCGAAGCGCTGGACTGTACCCCGCAGTCTCGACGACAGAAATTTGGTAATCGCCCGATAAAACCGCAGGGAAAAAAGCACGTCTTGCTCTAGTTTTTCAGTTAGCAGCCGCCGGGGAATTGACAGGATGAGGCACTCTTCAATTGCCGTGACAGTAGCAGAAGGAAGCCTCCCGTCTACAAAAGACATTTCGCCCAAAACTTCCCCGGCAATAATTTTTCCAATTTCTTTGTCGCCCAAAGATGATACAGCAACGCTCAAAGTTCCCTCCAGAACTATGTACAGGGCGTCTAAGGGCTTACCTTCGGTAATGAGGGTGGTGCCGGGGAGGATTTGGGTGCGGGTGCCGTTGGCGAGCATCCAATCGATGTCGCGATCGCTCAATTCGCCTAAAATGACTAGAACTTTGCTCATAAAGTCAGGTTGAGATGAGATAATTTGTATTTTTTTACTTGTCTAGTTGCGTGCTGTTGTTAGATGGTCAGACCCTGAGCGAAAGCGAAGGCTAAACTTTACAAATAGAACACTAAATTTTACACAATTTTCATAAAATTCAGTAATTTTGACACGATCGATGCACAAATATTTCTCGGATCGGTGGTATTATTCTACATTAATTGTCACGGACTGTGCAGCAGCCGATCGCGTTGTTTTAACTGCACTTGCTTTAGACGGCGGGGCTGCCAAAACTGTTTTGAAAGCTTGTTGTCTCTTGATTTCGAGCTGGTGCGCCCTCAAAAACCGGATTTTTCCAGCGTGGCTGCTAGTGCAGCGCCCCCAAGTACAGTATTGTAGAATGCCAGCCAGACGCGCGATCGACCTCTCAATTAAACAGGAGCAAGGGTGCAATCATCCCTAGGATTGATTTTTTGCCGATCGATCTGTAAATTAAAATTAGCCTCTAAACCCACCGTCCGTTCTTGAATCTAATCAGCTTGAGAGTTGACTATTCAACGGTAAAATGGCAATCTAGGAACAACACAACTCATATTTGTGTCTTTTCTTAGCAAAGCTCTCGACGGTCGCCCTCAAACACTTACACTTTTAACACACCCTTCATTGAGGAGTTTCTATGAATAGTCTATTTTCCAAGTCTACTTTTGCGTTAATAAATCTTGCAGCTTTAGCTGTTTGTTGCAGTACCATGTCAGCGAAAGCTGAAACTGGCAACTTGCCCGAGGTCGCTACAACTGCAACAATAGCCGCTCAAAATATTGACCAAATTTCTGAGCCGACAGCAACTTCAGCAGTTAAGCCCGACGCAGAAACAACGGCTAGTAATAAAAAAATTGATTCTATCAGTTGGAGCGAACTAACAGAAGCAGCAGAGCCAGTCGCCTCTGAACCGGCAGCAAACTTGCAAGTATCTATTGCTGCACCCGAAAAATCGGAAGCAGCAACATCTGAAATTGCTGAGACAGAAACAGCGCAAAATACCTCTATTGCTGCTGAGACTGAAAATTCGGAAGAAACCGCTAAAATTGCTGATAATGGTGTCAAAGTGCAGTCAAAAGTCGAGACTGCCAAAAAGAGCGATCGACCTACCTCAATTGTTGCCGAGAACAATAATCTTGAAGTAACAGCAACGAAGGAAGAACAAGAAGTCAAAACAGCACAAGAATTGTTGAGCAATCCTGTCAGCACTTCCGCCTCAGCTTTGACAAACCAACCGAAAGTTGCTGAAAAACCCGCAACTGCCTCAGAACCAACTGGAAAAGTGGCTCAAGGAACTCAAATCCGACCAGGCCGAGCAACCCGTTCTGGACCCAGCTATGTTGGCATTGGCGGCAATGTAGGTTTTGGCGGAGATTCAGCCTTAGGCGACGGTTCATTTGCGATTATTAGCAAAATCGGTTTGACGAACAATTTGTCGGTGAGACCGACTGTTTTGCTCCGCGACAACTTAACTCTTTTAGTTCCCGTTACCTTCGATTTTGTATCTCAAGAGACCGTCGAAGTCAGCGAGGATTTTGTGATTAGTGCTGCTCCCTATGCAGGTGCTGGCGTGATAGTTACTACCGGGGATGACGGTAATTTTGGCTTCCTGATTTCGGGGGGTGTAGATGTGCCGCTGACGAGAAATTTAACAGCAACAGCGGGATTGAATATTGGTTTTGTTGACGGAGCTGACGTGGGATTGTTAGTCGGTGTCGGCTATACGTTCCCGAATATTGCCCGGTAGTGTTGCTGTTTGAGCAAACGCAGGACAAATAAATAGGCGCGGGGTTGGCTGTAGGAATACAGTCAACCCTTTTTGATGATGGAAAATCTGCCTGTGCGATCGATGTAGGGTACGCCACAAGCAGAGAGCGCCGAGATTGATTTTTGTGAAAGATATAATGATGGTTGGATCGATCTGAGATGTTGCGTCATATTCAATAAGCTTTTTATGGACGGGCAGGATGCCCATCCCACAATCAAATTCACTCTTTGTGGAACAGGCCCGAAAGCCTGTTCTTGAAAATGGTGCAAGATATGGGATCGATCGCACTTTCTCACCCACCACCCGAAAAAACCGTGACTAAAACAGAAATCTTAGCAGCACTCAAAAATCTGACAGCAGAAGAACGCCTAGAAATCATTGAAACAGCTTCGCGGATGATGCGCGAAGAAATAGAAGAAAAAGCCCAGCGCAAAGCTGAGCGAAAACAGAAACTCAGAGCCGCAGCAGAAGCAGCAGTCAAAGATTATATGCCGGGAGGTGCTTTACATGATTTGTGGTCGGCTGACAGCGAACCCTATTTTGAATCCGAGGAAGAATACCTTAATGCAGGGATAAAAACTAATGCGTAGAGGTGAAATCTGGCTGGTTGCCCTTGAACCTACTGTGGGCGCCGAAATCGGCAAAACCCGTCCGGTAGTAATTGTCAGCGATGAAACGGTGGGAATTTTGCTGCTTGAAGTTATTGTTCCCATCACTGACTGGAAAGAGCGATACACAGAGAGAAATTGGATGGTTCGACTAGAACCGAGTGGCGAAAAAGGCTTGACTAAAGTCTCCGCAGCCGACGCTTTTCAAGTCCGTTCCGTTTCCCAACAAAGATTTGTCCGACAACTCGGAACCCTGTCCGAGACAATTATGGAAGAAATTGCAGAAGCACTGACAATTGTTCTGGATCTAGATTGAATAACTAGGCAACAGCGTACAAATAGTGTTATTTATAGATAGATTGTATGGCGCGATGGCCTAAATGATTCCTATACAACTTACACTCAAAAATTTTCTCAGCTATCGCGAAGCTGCTTTAGACTTTCGCGGCTTGCACACCGCTTGCATTTGCGGGCCTAACGGTGCTGGCAAATCCTCCCTCTTAGAAGCCATATGCTGGGCACTTTGGGGCTGTTGCCGCAGCGATACGGAAGACAATATCATCCACATCGGCGAAACTGATGTGCGCGTTGATTTCACTTTCTCCACCGGCGGCCAAATCTACCGGGTGATTCGCAACCGCCGGCGCGGACAATCGGGAAGTGTGGAGTTTCAAGTCAGCTTGAATTCGGCCGTAACCGAGGAAAAACTTAATTTTCGCACGCTCACAGACAAGGGCCTGAGAACAACTCAGCAAAAAATCCTCGAACATATCAAACTAGATTACGATACTTTCATCAACTCGGCGTATTTGCGGCAGGGGCGAGCTGATGAATTTATGCTTAAAAAGCCGATCGAACGCAAGCAAGTTTTAGCCAACCTGCTCAAACTCGACTCCTACGATACTTTATCCGAACAAGCCAAAGATACCTCCAAACAATTTAAAGCTCAAGTCGAAGTGCTCAAACAGAGTTTGCTAACTGTACAAGAGCAACTGCAACAAAAAGAGACCATCGCCTCGGAACAAACTCAATTGCAGCAAGCAACCGATTTGCTTCAGCAGCAGCAGCAAGCCGACACAACCGAGTTACAGCAACTGCAACTCCAGCACCACAACCGCCAAACTTGGCAAAAACTCCTCGCCGGCCACCAGCAACAGCACTACAATATCACTCAAGAATGCCGCCGCTTGCAGCAAGAACTCAGCGCAGCCAAACAGCAGCAAAATGAGCTACAAGCCCTCCTAGGGCAAGAAAAGGAAATAACAGCAGGCATCGCTTATTTCCAGAGCTTGCAAGCCACAGAAGAGACTCTTGCTGGCAAATTTAAGGCAAACCAACAAGCCCAAAATCAGCGTCAGCAATTGCAAGAACAGCAACGGCAAGAACTGAGCTTTTTGCAAAGCAAAATTCAGCAGTTGCAAGCTCAATTAGAGGTTTTAGAACAAGATGAAAAAGATGTTCTGGAAATTCTCAAACAGCAGCCGGAGGTTGATAAAGGACTGGCACAGTTGCAAGCAGTTCGATCGCGCCTCAACGAACTAGAGCAACTGCAACTGCAAGTTTCGCCGCTGCTACAGCAGCAGCAGCAAAAGCAACAAAAGCTCGATCGCGCCCGCGCCGGTTTAACCGCCCGCTTAGATGAAATCAACCGACAGGTGCAAGTTCAGCAGCAGCAGCGACAGCCGCAATTACAGCAGGAAATCTCGGCCATCGCCAATCAAATTTTGCAGTTGGAAAACAAGCGAGTTTATCAGCAGCGAGTGCGCGAAAAAGGTCAAGAAAGGCACGACTTTCTAGGAAACCTGCAAGCCAAAAGCCGCGACTATCAAACCAGACTCGCCGAGATCGACCAAAAACTGCAACTGCTGCGGAAACATGAAGGAGAAAAAACTGCAGGCGAAGGTAAAGCCTCGAATTTTGCGGAAAATGAGCCATCGAATTCGCCTTTAATGGTGCGAGATACAAATTTTGGCAATTGTCCTTTGTGCGATCGACCTTTAGACGAACACTACTGGAATTTGGTAGTCACAAAACACCACACCCAACAGCAGGAAATCTGGAACCAACTGTGGGTTGTCCGCGAACAGTTGGCCGTCTCCGAGCGCGAAATTCAAGTTCTCAGACATGAATACCGCGAACTAGAAGAGGAATTAGCGCCCTACCAAGAATTGCGGGAACGCCGCAGTCATTTACAAGCACAACTAGATAGCCTGGGCCAAGATGAAAACCGGCTGCAAAGTATGCGTCAAGACGCGGCCGAAATAGAGCGGTTGCTACGCACCGGCGAGTATGCAGCCGATGATTTGAGCGAACTCCAGCAAATCGAACAGCAACTGCAACAGCTCAATTACAGCGATCGCAGCCACTCGCTCGCCCGCAGCGATGAAAAGCGCTTGCGGTGGGCGGAAATTAAGCAAGCTCAAATCAAAGACGCTCAGCAGAAACTGAATAAAATTAATGCCCGCCGCCCGGATTTGCAAACTCAATTAGCCACGGTACAGCAACAGTTAGAACAGCAAAAAAATAGCTCGGAAATACAGCAGCAAATTCTGTCTTTAGATAGATACATTGCAGAAGTTGGTTATAATTTGGAGCAGCACGAACACGTCCGCAGCGAAATGCGCCGATCGCAGTTTTGGATCGCCCGCGCCGAAAAACTGCGATCGGCAACTGTGCAGTACCCGCAAGTGCAGCAGCGGGTTAATGAAATAGCAAATTCCATCGCCGTGCGCGATCGAGATTTGCAAGCTGTCAGCGCTCAAACTGCCGCGATGAACCAGCAATTGCAAGAACATCCCGATCCCGCAGCCCGCATCAGCGCGATCGAACAGCAAATGAGTCGCCGCCGCCAGCAGCTAGACCAACATTTGGGAAGTCTCGGACGCCTCCAGCAGCAGCAGCAAAATCTGGAAACTCTGCAAGTTCAGCTAGTAGCTCAAAAAGAGCAAATGCAAGTTGCAAAACGCCAGCAGCGAGTTTATCAAGAGTTGGGTCAAGCCTTTGGGAAAAACGGCATTCAAGCTTTAATGATTGAAAATGTTTTGCCTCAACTCGAAGCTGAAACAAATCAGATATTGTCGAGATTGAGCGCGAATCAATTGCACGTTCAATTTATTACTCAGCGGGCTGCTGCTTCTAAAAAAGCAACTAAATTGATTGACACTTTAGACATTTTAATTGCTGATGCTCGCGGTACTCGCGCCTACGAAACTTACTCGGGCGGTGAAGCTTTTCGGATTAATTTTGCGATTCGGCTGGCCCTGGCGAGACTGCTGTCTCAGCGGGCGGGTACGGCTTTGCAAATGTTGATTATTGATGAGGGATTCGGAACTCAGGATGCTGAAGGGTGCGATCGGCTGATTGCTGCAATTAATGCGATCGCCTCCGATTTCGCCTGCATCCTCACCGTTACCCATATGCCCCACCTGAAAGAAGCTTTTCAAGCCAGGATCGAAGTAAGCAAAACTGCTCAGGGTTCTTCCATCAGCTTGTCAATTTAAAAGGGTTGACGAGCCGGATGGAAGGAGGAGGAGAAAAAAAGTTGAAAATATCAGTATTTTCACCTTCTGTTTTCTTTGGGCATTCGCTATTTTCACCTTCTGTTTTCTGGATAAGTGCGGAATGTCTTTGGTTATACTAAATTCCCCAAAAGAAGGCAATTGTCTGCCCGTGGCCCAAACCATAATGGAATCAGTCATTGCCGATCTAAAATCTAAAATCTAAAATGGTATTAGTCGTCTCCCCCGTCGGCTTTTTTGGGCTGCTGACTTTGTTAAGAAAGCTAAATTGAAAATAAAATTATAGAATAAGAATGGCTCAAGCTATTTATAAATTTTTATTGTTCTGTCCCCTCCCTGGGAATTTGGATATTGCCACAGATGACAACAGACTCTTTCCACCTGTCTCTCCTAGAGCGGGCGATGGCAGCTTCGAGCAACAGCATCCTCATCGCGGATGCTCGCAGGCCTGACATACCTATTATCTACTGCAATCCTGCTTTTGAGAAACTGACCGGTTACAGTGCCGAAGAAGTTATTGGACGCAACTGCCGATTTTTGCAGGGCCCCGATACAGATCGGGCCGAATTAGATAAACTCCGCAGCAGCTTGCGATCGGGAACGGAAATTCAGGTAGTTCTCAAAAATTATCGCAAAGACCAAACTCCTTTTTGGAACGAATTAATCGTTTCCCCGATCCTAGACAACGAGGGAAAATTAACTCATTTTATCGGAGTTCAGAACGATATTAGCAAAAGAGTAGCAGCCGAAACAGCCCTACAAGAAAGCGAAGAAAGATTGCGGGCGATCGCCACTGTGACTCCCGTCCCCATGTCAATTACGCGGCTGGAAGACAGCGTTATTTTGTATGCCAATCCTGCCCTCGGGGAAAGTTTAGGTGTGAGTCACGAACAGCTTATCGGACTCAAAAAAATTGAACTTTATGCCAATATCAATGACCGCCGTCAATTGATAGAATTAGTCAAACAAAACGGTTTTAGCGACAGCGAACAAATCTGCCTTAGGAAAGCAAACGGCAGTTTGTTTTGGGTGAAAATGTCGATGCGCTCGATTAATTTTAACGGCGAAGCCGCAATTTTATCGGCATTTTACGATATTACCGATCGCGTAGAAGCAGAAACAGCATTACGGCAAAGCGAAGCTAGGTTTCAAAAACTAGCTGCCAACGTTCCCGGGATGATTTATCAATTTCAGTTAGCAGCAGACGGTACTTTGTCATTCCCCTACGTCAGTTCCGGCAGCCGCGAACTCTGGGAATTAGAACCAGAGGTACTCCAAAATTCAGCTATTCCTGCGATCGAAATGATTCATCCAGAGGATGCGCCCAGCTTCCATGAATCTGTTGCTATCTCAGCTAAAACTTTAAAGCCTTGGCGGTGGGAAGGCAGATTTGTTTTCCCGGGCGATCGGATTAAGTGGATTAGCGGGGCTTCGCGACCCGAACCGGGCGAAAAAGATGACATTATTTGGGACGGCTTGTTGATTGACATTAGCGATCGCAAACTTGCAGAATTAGCATTGCGGCAAAGCGAAGCCAGATTCCAAAAAATGGCCGCCAACGTGCCGGGAATGATTTATCAATACTTGCTGCATCCCGACGGTTCCGATGAATTCATTTATGCCAGTTCAGGGTGTTGGGAACTCTACGAATTAGAACCAGAAAAAATTCAAGAAAACTCCGGTTTAATGTGGTCAATGGTGCATCCAGAAGACCTAAAATCCATGTTAGAATCAGTGGCAATTTCCGGCGAAACTTTAAAACCTTGGATATATGAAGGGCGGATCGTAACCGGATCTGGAAAAGTAAAATGGATTCGCGGCATTGCCCGCCCCGAACTGCAACCGGGCGGCGACATACTGTGGGAGGGAGTGACAATCGACATCAGCGATCGCAAGCTAGCAGAAATCGCCCTCAGCGAATCAAAAATGGCCCTGCAACAAGCCAATCTAGAACTTGAAAAGCGCGTTCTAGAACGCACGGAAGCCTTGCAAACATCCCAAAATATGCTGTGGTCGGTAATCAACAACATCCCTCAGTTAATTGCCTGGAAAGATCGAGATTTAGTTTACTTGGGAGGCAACAAAAACTTTGCCAAAGTCGCAGGTTTCAATCACCCCAGTGAAATCGCTGGTCTCACCGACTTCGATATGCCTTGGAAGCCCGAAGAAACAGAAATTTTTCGAGCGTGCGACCGTCGCATCATGGCAACAAACACCCCAGAATATCACATCACAGAATCCAAAATGCAAGCCGACGGCACCCAGTGCTGTCTGGATACAAATAAAATACCTTTGCACGACAATTCCGGCAATGTTGTCGGCATTTTGTCTACGTTTGAAGACATCACAGATAGGCTTTCCCTAGCAGCTAAAGTCCGGGCCAGCGAGGAACTATTTCGCACAATTTTTGAAGATGCACCCATCGCTATCTACTTAGCCAATTTAGACGATAACAAGTTAGTGCGAGTCAATAAAAATTACTGCGAAATGCTGGGATATACCGCCGAAGAATTGCTGAGCAAAACATTTATAGAACTTGCACACCCCGAAGATTATCCAAAAAACCTCCAAGTTGCTCATTCTCTTGAGCGGGGAGAAATTAATAGCTATCAACTTGAAATCCGCCAGCTTGCCGGTACAGGTAAAATTGTTTGGGTAAACGTGACCGCTACTTTGATTCGAGACGGCGAAGGAAAACCTATTTACAACTTAGGGATGATTGAAAATATAACGAACCGCAAAATTTCCGCCGCCGCACTCCAAGCTTCCGAATCTCAATTAAGAAAACAAGCCACCCAATTGCAAGAAGCCTACGAACAACTACAAAACGCTCAAATCCAATTAGTTCAATCCGAAAAAATGTCGAGTCTCGGTCAGATGGTGGCTGGGATTGCCCACGAAATAAACAATCCCGCAACTTTTATTAACGGCAATATTGCTCACACTGACAACTATTTTAACGATTTAATTGAACTGTTAAGTCTCTACCAGGAATGCTATCCGTCCCCAGTGCCTAAAATTGCTAAGAAAGTTAAGGACTTAGAGTTAGATTTTCTGAAGGAAGACTTGCCAAAAATGCTAAATTCCATGAGATTAGGAGTAGAAAGAATCAGTAAGATTGTGTTGTCGCTGCGGAACTTTTCGCGACTGGATGAATCAGAAATGAAGTTGGTAAACGTTCATGAAGGAATTGACAGTACACTGTTAATCTTGCAGCACAGATTGCATCAGGCAAGTATAAAAAGCAGGATTGAAGTTATTAAAGAATACGGAAAAATATCCAAAATTTACTGTAGTGCGGGTCAGTTAAACCAGGTATTTCTAAATATTATCAGCAATGCGATCGACGCTTTAGAAAACCAACCGCAACCTCGGACGATCGTGATTCGTACCATCATGAAAAAAGCTGACCTGAAAAGCCACAGTAAAAACCAGGTCAGTGATGGCGATCGCATTGTAATTTGCATCGCCGACAGTGGCCCGGGAATGAGCGAAGACGTTCGCAAGCGGCTATTTGACCCGTTCTTCACTACCAAGCCCGTAGGGGCTGGAACCGGCTTAGGATTATCCATCAGCCATCAGATTGTGGTAGAAAAACATAAGGGAAGCCTGCGGTGCATCTCAGCGCCCGGACAGGGAGCGGAATTCTGGATTGAAATCCCCTGCTGAGCGATCGTCCATTAATCTAAAAGTTTAAATATCTAACTTTTAATTCCCAATTGCCGTCGGTGCTTGAGTTATCAGGGTTTTGAATTAACCGCACTCAGAGGCCGGAACAAATCGCACTCAGCGGTGTGCTAATCTGCTGCCCTTATTCGCTAGGCAATTATGCTAAAAAAACTACCTTTATCCTGGTCTCGCTACATTCCAGCCGGGTTGACGCTGGCTTTGGGTGTCGGACTGTCGGTTCTGGCATTCGCCTTGGTTTGGGACTGGGAAGACAAGCGCCGCGACTACGAAATGCAGCGCCGCATCGACGATATTTCGATCGGCATCGAACGCCAGCTCAACTCCGACTTAGATACTGTTCTAGCCCTCAGCGACTACATGAAAGCCTTCAGCGCCGTCGAGCGTTCCTCTTTTGCCCGGTTTGTCGCCCGGCCCCTATCCGTCCACCCCAGCCTGCAAATTCTGGCTTGGGCCCCCCGCGTCCCGAATTCGCAGCGGCGCAACTACGAAATCAAAGCTAGAACCGAAACAGAGCCCAGCTTCGAGATTACAGAGCGCGGCCCGCGAGGAGAACTCCGCAAGGCCCTCCAGCGTTCCGAATACTTCCCGGCTTTCTACGTCGAACCACCAGCCGGAAACGAGACAGTATTGGGCTTTGACCTCGCCTCCCACCCAAAAATCCGCGTCGCGCTCGATCGAGGGCGCGATACAGGGGAAATGATTGTCACCAACTACATCGGCTTAACTCAGGGCAATTCCCCGGAACTAAGTCTTTTGGCCATAGTTCCGATTTACGAAAACAGCAGTAAACCGACTACCCTCGAATCCCGTCGCCAACTGCTACAAGGATTTGTTCTGGGCGTATTTCGAGGCAAAGATATTTTCCAAACCTCTTTAAAAGGACGCAATACCGACTACCTCAATATTTATCTCGTTAGCGAGGCTCCAGACAAGCAAGAAGCACCGTCGCTGTTACCCCAAACGGGGAACCCAGTTCTCAAAAATCTCCCTGCTGAGGGCCAAATTCAGCAATTTGCGGTGCAGTTCCAATCCGCCAGCCAACAAGTGCTTCCAGCATCAGCCACTGTTGACCGAGCCCTGATGCAAAACTGCCCGATTCTTGACAATCCAGGCCCGAACTATACAGCTTGCAGAAGGCGGCTGAAAATTAGCAGCCGCCAGTGGTCTATGTACGTGTCTGCAACGCCGGAAATTCGCAGGATTCGCAAGCACTGGCGCTCTTGGGGAACTCTGACGATGGGGATGCTGTGGACTTTGATTCCGGTGACATATATGCTGACATCTTTGAGCCGCACCGCCCAAATCGAAAAGCTAGCCCGAGAAAGAATTCGCCAAGCCGAACAGTTGCAGGCTGCTTACCTACAGTTGGAACTCGAACAAGCTAAATCCGAGCAACTGCTGCTGAACGTTTTGCCGGCAGCGATAGCCCTGCGTTTGAAGGACAACGAACACAATATCGCCGAAAGTTTTGCGGAAGTAACTGTGATGTTTGCCGACATTGTGGGGTTTACAGAGCTTTCGTCGAGAATTTCAGCGACGGCGGTGGTGGAAGTGCTCAACGATATTTTTTCGGCTTTTGACCACTTGGCCGATCGCCACGGGTTGGAGAAAATTAAGACTATTGGTGACGCTTACATGGTTGTCGGCGGTTTGCCGACGCCCCGAGAGGATCACGCCGAGGCGGTTGCGAACATGGCGATCGATATGCTGCACGAAATTAGGCTCCTGAGTTTAGAACATTCGGAACCTTTCAGCATTCGGATTGGGATTAGCAGTGGCCCTGTCGTTGCCGGCGTCATCGGCTTAAAAAAGTTTATTTATGACCTCTGGGGCGACACAGTAAATATTGCTTCGCGCATGGAATCCCACGGGATTACCGGCTGCATTCAAGTCACCGCCGAAACCTACCAGCTATTAAAAGATAAATATACTTTTCAGAAGCGCGGCGCTATTCAAGTTAAGGGCAAGGGATACATGGTTACTTATTTGCTGACTGGGAAAAAAGATTATTGACCCAGCCCAAAAACGGATACAAGCATCCGATTTCCCTAGCGACTAAGACTTTCGATCGCCAAGCTAAAATAGTGTAAGCTCAAGCTATTCTATCACCCCTGCACCAACTGAGGAAAAACCATGACGACGCTGCTAATTCAAACCGAAAGCGTCCCACTGACGGTCAATTTCCCTGCGATCCAATCGATGACTGTTGAACAGTTCTATGAATTCTGTCTAGTTAATCGCGATTTGAGAATTGAGCGTACTGCCAGTGGGGAAGTCATTATCATGTCACCAGCCTTTTCAGATACAGGGAACCGCAACATTAAAATTGCTCAGCAACTTGCGAACTGGGCAGAACAAGATGGCACAGGTGAAACGTTTGACTCCAGTGCAGGCTTTACCTTGCCGAATGGAGCAACCCGCTCCCCCGATGCCTCATGGATTAAACTAGAGCGCTGGAATGCCTTAACTGAAGAACAAAAAGCCTCATTCGCACCGATTTGTCCAGACTTTGTGATTGAATTGCGGTCTGCTAGTGACAGTCTCAAGGGATTGCAAAACAAGATGCAAGAATATATTGACAACGGTGTATCGCTCGGCTTTTTGCTCGATCGCAAAAACAGAAAAGTCTACATCTACCGTCCCGATCGCGAACCTGAAATCTTAGATAATCCTGAAACAGTCAGCGGCGATCCAGAGTTACCGGGATTTGTCTTGCGGATGGCAAAAATCTGGTGATTTAGAGCGTTACACCATACTCAAAGACATCAATTCATCTGTCATTTCAAAATTAGCCGTCACGCTTTGCACATCATCCAAATCTTCCAGTGCATCCATTAACTTAAGGAGCGATCGAGCTTTTTCAGGAGTGTCTATTTCCACTGTATTGCTGGGAATCTAGCGAGTTTCCGACTGCAAAAATGCCAAGTTTTTGTGTTTCAAATGACACTCCCCGCTCTTTCAGAGACTGGGATTCTTGGTTCATAGATACCTTATTTTTTAGCTCGAATCACTAAATCAATTAACTGTTCTCTTCCCCAGAGTTGTACCCCATTCGCTTGAGCCAGTTTATGAGCATTGGATGTAAACATACTGTTTGTAATAACGATCGCATCTTGCGCCCCGTAATACTTAACCGCACTAACCACTTCTTGCACGGCGGAATTTCCCACTTTTCCTTGATAGCGTTTTGCCTGGACAACGGTTTTCTTGCGGGCTTTAGAGAGAATCAAGTCCGCACCAAAATCCCCCGTTTTGGGTGTCATTTCGACCGCATAACCGAGATTGCGGAAACAGCAGGCTAAAAATTCCTCAAACTCTTCTCCCGTCATGCGATCGACCTGATCGATTAAATACCCAATCTCTGCCACTTCTAACCGCGTAGAACCTGCTAAAATCTGCTTGAATTTTTTCAGCAGAATTGCACTCAACTTAGTAGAAGGAGAATGAGAAGATAAGGGGGGAGCTTGTGATTCAGTATCTATTAAATTCGCAATCTTTGGCACGTCTAATCGCCCAGCAAATTTTATGATTTTTTGGAAATTTTGCAGCATACTCGAACTAAACTTATTAGTAGAAGGAGAATCAGAAGATAAAGAGGGAATTTGTGATTCAGCTTGGACTTCAGTTTGTGCTTCAGTGGCTTCCGATACCCCATCCTCGATCGAAGTTTGCTGGGCTGGATTTTGAGCTTGCTTTCTCTTGCTCAAAACAGCCCGTTGAATTGTCAGCAAAATTTTCCCCTCTTGTTGATTAATTTCACCGTCAGCCTCGATGATCTCAGTGCATCGCTTTAAAAGTGGTTCGGCAAAGTCAAGTTCGAGTTGTGCGAGTAAAATATCCAACTTGGGAAGCAATTTAGACTTATTTGTCACAGCTTCAATCTCAGCTAAAGTCCTGGGATTTAAATTCGCCGCTCGTAATTCCGGTAATAACTCATCCCATCGGGTGAATTTTTTGCTGGCATAGACGACATACACCAAAATCCAATCCATCACCGTTTCTTGTGCGATCGCTGTCTCTAAATATTGCTCACTTTCCGCTTGCAATACCTCTTGTAAATCTCCGAGCTTGGTTTCGATTTCCGAGGAATCCAGATGCGCTTCATAAAACCGACAAGCACCGTATCCCAGCGCGTAAATCATTGTCGCACTGGCGCTAGCATTAATTACCGCACCCGCCAAGGGAATATTGCTGACAAGCGTAACTCCAGCTTCGATCGCTAAATTGCTACCCAAGGACAAACCAAAAATAGCGACAACTTCTGCTTTGCGATCGCTCGATCGCAAATCCATGCCATAGGCGGCAGCAATTTGATAAACCAACTCGGCAGATAACGCCGTCATTGCCGCTAAATCCATGCCAGACAACGCCAAAGCCACGCCGGGAACTAAACTGCTCACCAAGCCACTTCCTGCCGCTAGCAAGGCTTTTTCCACCATCAAGTGATGTGCGATCTCTTCGGGTTTCTCGTGAGGATATTGGCGCTGTAACTCTCGAACTTGCGCCTCGGCATTTACGACATCAACAGCATCTATAGCATTAACTAACCAGTCGATTTTGAAATTTTGGGTCAGTTTTTTCAGGATAGGACTCTGCGAAATAAAAACTAGGGATGAACCAAAAAAATTGGGAACTTGCATTGCTGCACTTCCCGCACTCGCCGCTGCATTCCCCACCGCACTCGCGGTATTAACAAAAATCGCACTTCCAGCACTGACGGCGGCATTCCCCACCGCACTCGCCGTATCAACAATCGCACTTCCAGCAGTGCCGGCGGCATTCCCCACCGCACTCGCCGTATCAACAATCGCACTTCCAGCACTCGCCGCCGCACTCCCCACCGCACTCGCCGTATCAACAATCGCACTTCCAGCACTCGCCGCCGCACTCCCCACCGCACTCGCGCTTGCAGAGACGGCTCCGAAAACGGAACCGAACCAATTGGATGTATCCTCTGGTTTAGCCGGCACCTCCGATTTGGCTCGATCCTTGGTTTCTGAGACTTCGGTTGCTGAGAGAACTTCTTGTGAGTGGGTGCTGTCTTTTTTGCTTTCGTTGTCTAGCATGGCTTTACTGTGGGTGGAGATTTTCAATGCAGCTTTTTCAGCAATTCCTTGGATTGACACTCCCCCCTCGCGTACAGATGGGGATTCGTTTCCTGGTAATAGTGTAGCGCGATCGTCCCGCTGGCTAGTTTCGTCTTTTGGAGTGCCAGCAGGACGCTCCCAATCCCTCATCTTTCAACCATTAAACCATGACCGAAGACATCAATTCATCTGTCATTTCAAAATTCGCCGTCACACTTTGCACATCATCCAAATCTTCCAGTGCATCCATTAACTTAAGGAGCGATCGAGCTTTTTCAGGAGTGTCTATTTCCACTGTATTGCTGGGAATCCAGCGAGTTTCCGACTGCAAAACAGCAAACTTTTTGTGTTTTAAAACATCAGCCAACTGTTCCAAATTAGCCACACTTGTAAATACCTCTGCACCTTCAGTATCCTCATCAATTAATATCAAAGCATAAGATTCGGCAGCCGCCTCTAGCGACGCTTCAAACAATTGTTCCTCATCAATCGGGCCGCGTACCGTACAAACTCCTTTGTGGTCAAACATCCAGCCCACACAACCAGTTTCGCCCAGGTTGCCGCCATTTTTAGTAAAAGCTTCTCGCAAGTCAGCCGCTGTGCGGTTGCGGTTGTCTGTCAGCGCTTCAATTAGAATAGCAACCCCGCCAACGCCGTAACCTTCGTAGCGAATAGCTTCTAAATCCGAACTCCCCCCCGCCAAGCCAGCACCTTTGGCGATCGCCCTTTCTATGTTTTCATTAGGAATACTCGCCGCCTTGGCTTTTTCTATAGCCGTCCGCAGTTGAAAATTGCCAGCGGGATCGGGAACTCCGCTGCGGGCCGCGACAATAATTTCGCGAGATATTCTAGCAAAAACCTTGCCTTTAACGGCATCAACTCTAGCTTTTTGGCGTTTAATATTCGCCCACTTACTGTGTCCAGCCATACCGATTTGAGATTTGAGATTTAAAATTTGCGATCGAGATTAAACAATAACACCCTGATTCGGACAAATCCGATTAACGTAGGGTACACCTCGGCGCACCTTACACACATAGCATAAAATGCGATTTTTCGCACGAATCTCAACTTTAATTAAACCGGATCACGGTTTCAGAGTCACTCAGGTGAGAAGTATCGCCATTAAGTGCGATCGACCATTCTCCCTCACCCCGCACCACTTTCACCAAACAGCACAAAGAAGCGTTAATTTCCGTTTCAGCACAGCCCGCCAGCCCGATCGCAGTTCCTAAAACCGACGCACCGTGACCTACTAATAACATATCTTCGGGAAACTCAGCCGCGAGGCGTTTAGCAGTTTCCCCCGCCCTTTTGAGACAAGCTTCCCCAGTTTCGGGATAATTAGCAATACCGCCTTTGTAGGAAGCATCAATCCTGGGAAAACGCCTGCACAAAGCTTCGACGGACTCAGTTTCTGGCATTGCTGGCATCCATTCCGGATTCAGCCATTCGCACAGTCCCCACTCTAGTTTAATTGACAAATCGAGAGCTTCGGCCGCGTGATTTGCTGTTTGGACAGTTCGCAAAAAAGGGGAAGCAAAAATATGAGAAATTCCTTCACCTTTGAGGCGGTTGGCGAGTTGTTTAGCTTGAATGTGACCGTCTTCGGAAAGGTGGGGATCATAGGGGCGTTCTGCCGTGAGAAACCAGTCGGGGTTAACGAAGTCGATGCGGTTTCCGTGTCGTGCGATCCAGACTGTTTGTGGCATGAGTTGGTTTGAGTTTTGCTTCTAGGTGTAATATTATATCAAAGTTTGTTAATTTGATTTGTTGCGAAGCTATTGATGAGATTTTTTTAACCGCAGATGCACGCAGATAGACGCAGATGGATAGTGGATTTGGCAAGGGGCGATGGGTGCGATCGTATTTTTCTCCTTAAAGTCTTTCCAGCCATTTTTGCAAGGCTAAATCAATTAATTGACCTGAACTAAATTTACAGGCGCGTTTGTCTAACTCGTCTATAGTTTCTAAAATGTCCGGATATCGCTGGGCAATGTTCATTTTAATAAAAACATTTTTTACATCCTTAGCTAAATCTATATACTTCATGTCTTCATAAGTGAAAATTTGAGAAACCGCAGAAGTTTTAATAATTTTAATGGCGCTGTTAATATACTCTATCAAGGCTTTTTCATTAAAATAAGTATATCTATAATTTTGTTGCCACTGTTGGATATTTGTTATGTGCTGCTTTAATTTTTCTGTTTGAGTAGCTATTACCTTCTTGTTAGAGCTAACTTTAGCACCAATTCCGCTTGACACGTAGCCCTCTATCAAAGCATTGCCATCCCAATCAGTCCAGATTCTTGCTCGGCCAAGAGTTTTACTTGTCAGACCTTTTAAGGGCAACCACAGAAATAAAATTATATTTCCTTTACTATCCGAACACAACTCAGCGCAGAATTTACTATTTTTACTATTTCCATTTCCATACTTGATACTGCCAGCCGACACAACTTCTTGCATCCGCTTATCAAAACAGAGAAGCTTATGCCGAGTTTTTAATATTTCTTGCTGTTGACTAAGTTCGCAATTATTCAAAAGTTTCAAAAGTGCTTTGGGTGGACTGGGTATGTTCTCTGTGCTTTCTCTTTCTTGATATGTAATCTCTACTTGTGCAATATGTTCGGCATCTACATCTTTCAATTGTAAATATAATTTTTCCCCGTCAGGAACGATCGCAAATTGCAAAAATTGAAAAAATAGCCCGTGATACTTCCTGTCTGTAAAATTATCTCTGTGAAATTTTGGCGCAATTGCTATTAAGCGAACGGGTTGAGCGTAATCCACGCGCTCGGCAAAAGGTTTGTGTTCCAACAAAGCATCGTAATAACGAGTTAACTGCTGAACGACATATCTATCTTCGCCGTTTTTCAACTCCAGCACAACTAACCGTTTATTCTCGTCCACCGCTATAATATCGCATCTTTGCTC
Source organism: Microcoleus sp. B3-A4 (assembly GCF_036705385.1). Lineage (NCBI taxonomy): Bacteria > Bacillati > Cyanobacteriota > Cyanophyceae > Oscillatoriales > Microcoleaceae > Microcoleus > Microcoleus sp. B3-A4. Next base: position 71,022 of record NZ_JAUBUI010000022.1, read on the forward strand.
GTTGACAGTGAATTGCCGCTTGATGACTGTTAAACCGAGCAAACTTTGCAAGTGAACTTCGACAAAATCCTCTAACGCTTCTTCATTTGCAAATTCCCACCCAGACCCTGTTTTCCTCAATGCAGCGCTGCTTAGCATTTTGACAATTCTTAAAGTCTTTAACCAATTTTACCACTAATTTCTGTAGTCCGGCGGGGGGTTTAAATAAACCCCGATCGCCCTGACAGCTTCCCAGCCATCCCGCCACACAATCGCCTTTAAGTGGGAGCGCTATAATAGTAACTATTCGACACTCCCATCTCTTGACAAATTATTAAAAATATGCTCATCAGTGAAAGCGATCGCGCTACCATTCGCTCAGTCGTAGAACAGCAACTGCAAGCATTTCAAAAAGACGATGCTGCGCTCGCTTTTTCCTTCGCCAGTCCCGGAATTCAGCAGCAGTTTCGCACAGCAGAAAACTTTATGCACATGGTAAAAATTGCCTATGAAGCTGTCTACCGTCCGCGATCGGTATTATTTGAAAACCTCGGCACTGTAGAAGGAATTCCCGCTCAGCCGGTGCTGTTGCTGGACTCGGAAGGCATCCCCATCAGAGCCATTTATCTCATGGAAAAACAGTTTGATAAGAGTTGGCGAATTAATGGCTGTTATTTAGTTTCCCTCCCCGAAGAATAACTTATGCTTACTTTTCGGCTGAGCTTTTTTTGCTAACTCGCAGCATCTTATTTCCGCCTTTTTGAAATTCGTAGGGAGCCTCTTGAATTTCTACACTAAAACTTCTCTTTTTTAATTCGGTGACGATCGGGTTTAAGTGCTGGGATTCCTCCCCGCTAAAACTCTGCAATAGAGGGAATACCCGGACTTCCTTCGCAACCCGACACATTTCTGTAATTGCTTCCAGATGAAATTCTTCCGAAAGCAGGTGAGAATAAGCAAATAAGAAATGGCTGCACAAAGCTAGATCGAATTGACCGTTCTCGAAAGGCAAAACTGGCAGCTCAGCAGTCATGTAGCGACCTTGCTGCAAACCAGAGGGAAAATCTTCTAAAAAATCCTGCATCGCCTTCATTCGCACTTCGCCTAGCTGGTACGGCGATTCAAAATTGTTCCACAGATAGCCGTCTAGATTTGCCTTAACCCCATCAATGACAGTTTGATATGTTTCTTGGATGCGATCGCCAATTTCCACCGCAGTAAACTGATAAACTGGATCGCAAGAAATTACCTTTTTACCTTGGCGAGTCATTTCGGCATTGAAACTTGCCGGGCCGGCGGCACAATCAAGAATGTTTAGCTTGAGGTCACTTGAGGTCAAGCTAAACATTCCTATGTATTCATCCAAGCAGCGTCCCCAGGGAATTACTTGATCCAGTTTTAGTGACACTTTTCTTTGTCCTGCAGAGAGAATTATTTAATATTTTACCTCACATCATGGCGTTTTTTTTTATCCATTTCTTTGGGGGGTTGATTTGTATCCCGAGTTATGTATGAATAATTTTGCCCAAACGAGATCCTAATCCTGATAACAGTTGGCAGGCTTTACAGTTTCTTTACAAACAAGGTGCAAAATAGTTAAGTGCGATCGCACAATTTTTATGCTTCCACCTGTGGATTTTGCAGCGAAGCGAGGCTACACTGGACAGCAGGGAAAATAAACTAAAATCAACTAGCTAAATTGCTCTCGTTCATTGGCAGGCTGCAACCAGGGAAGAAAGATGAAACATACCGTTCAAACCGCTACAAGTCTTAGTTTGTCAGCACTCCTGGTGCTATTGAGTTCGCTGCCCAGTATAGCTCAGTTGCCTGCAGTCAGAAATCCTGCGCCCGCTAGGAACCCAAACCAACCGAGAGTACCGCCGCCGCCGCCTCCGGGTTCGAGTTTGCCGGCGGGTGGCAATTCTGGTTCGCTGACACCAGAAGCAGCTTATACTCTAGGCCCGGGCGATCGCATTGCTTTAGATATCTTCGGCGTCCCTGAATTCAGCAAGGAATATCAAGTTTTAGTTGACGGGACCCTCAATTTGCCAATCATTCGCAGCGTCTCAATTCAAGGGTTGACGCTGCAACAAGCTGCTAACGTGATTACCCAGCGATACGAACCCTTCATCAATGTTCCCGTTGTTACTGTGACTGTGATCGTCGCTCGCCCCCTAAATATAGGTCTTGCGGGTGAAGTTACTCGCCCGGGTTCCTACAAGATTAATCCTACGAGAGAAGGAGGAGGAGTAAAATTCCCGACTTTGATGGAAATGCTGCAACTTGCACAAGGAGTGACATCAGCAGGAGATATGCGAAATGTCCAAATTCGCCGTCCCCGCAGAGGCGGACCGGAGCAAGTTACTACTGTAGATTTGCAGGATTTTTTAGAGACGGGAAATTTGCGTCAAGACGTTACCATTCGAGATGGAGATACAATTTTTGTACCGACAGCAAGGGCCCTGAATACTCAAGAAGTTCGTCAAAGAGCCAGTGCTAGTTTTTCCGCTGATATTACTAAACCAATTGGCGTGGTAATTGTCGGGGAAGTAAACCGGCCGGGGCCTTATACTATATCTGCTGCTGATTTGCGATCGACCAACCAACAAACAGAACTGAGTTTTGTATCTATCGAGCAACAGCAAGGAGCCGTTGTAGGTTTACCAACAATAACTAGAGCACTCAAAATTGCTGGCGGTATTACTACAGAAGCGGATATTCGCCGCGTACAAATCCGCCGCAGAATTAGAGGAGGTACTGAACAAACTATCATGGTAAATCTTTGGGATTTGCTGCAAAAAGGTGATGCTACCCAAGATGTTTTGCTGCAAGAAGGAGATAGCGTGATTATCCCGACAGCATCTACTGTAGACTTAGCTGAAGTTTCTCAAGTCGCCAATAGCAGTTTTTCTCCGAACGCGATTAGCATCAATATTGTAGGAGAAGTAATTAGGCCTGGGGCTTTGCAAGTTCGACCCAGTACATCCCTGCACCAAGCTTTGCTGACCGCAGGCAGTTTCAATCAATTGCGGGCTAAAAAAGACAAGGTAGAACTATTGCGTTTGAACCCCAACGGTACTGTTTCTCGCCGCACGATCGAGGTAGATTTTGCTCAAGGCTTGAATCCTAATAATAACCCAACTCTTCGCAACAACGATGTGATTCTCGTAGCGCGATCGGGCTTTACTAGGGTAGCAGACAATATCAACACATTCTTGCAGCCGATCGCCGGAGTTGCAACTGGGATCAGCGCTGTTAGCGGCGTTTTTACTGGGTTTCAAACAACTATCAACGCTTTTCAAAACTTATTTTTGGGAGGAGATTTCGAGCGGCGAAATCAGCTCAGACAGCTTCGCGAACAACGTCAAGACAGACAAGAGCAACGGGAAGACAGACTGCTAGAAAGAGAGCTACAACGTGAAGATAGATTGCAGGAAGCAGAAGACAGAAGACTGGAAGCAGAAGACAGAAGACTGGAAGCAGAAGACAGACAGCGGCAAAGAGATCTTGATAATCGGCAAATTCAGATCGATGAGCAGCAACTTCTGCTCCAAAATCAGCCGCAGCAAATGCAGCCACAGCAAATTCAGCCAACTACTCCTTGATAAGACTCGGGCTTTGAAAGTTAGCCACCCTCTTTATGAATCGGCGGTTGAAACCGCTGCATAGAGTCAAACTTTCGTCCGAGCAAAGGAGGACTAAGAAATAAAGGGGGTATTAAAACCGGATTTGCTATTACATGGCACATCCCAAATCTACGGCAAACATCCTAGGCGTTGCTCATTTACGGTATGAAACGTTAAATATGCGCGTCATAAAAACCAGTATCCTTAAAGCTTTTGGATTTTAAAGTTATTTTTTCATACTCTGATTAAGCAACCGCACTTTGAGATTGCTTCATATTGTTTCCGGTTGCATCGGAATGATATAGAGGACACCGCGAGTGCCTAAATCCCTACAATGAATGGGGGTAGGGACTTAGGCACTCGCGGTATCCTGACTGTGAGTAATATTAATTCCGATGCTACCCGAGTTGATATCACTGAGTTCGCTGGGCGACAGAAATACGTTACTGTGGCGTAAGTCTTGTAATCCTAACAATTCGAGCCTTGGAAGGTATAAGTCGCTACATCAACCAAGGTAAAGGTTCGATTGACATTGTTCCCATTTGTCCATGTCCCAAACTATATCAATCATGAGAAATTTTTGTATTAGGGAAAATTAATCAACCTTTTGCCTGCAACAACTGCGGCTGCAAAACCTGATTTAATTTGCCGCTGCGAAACCCCTCCAAATCCAAAGTCGCGTACACAAAACCAAACTCCTGAAACACCGCCACCAATGCAGGCAAATCCGTATTTAGCACAAACTCCCGAATCTCCTCTGCGGGTAACTCAATGCGCGCCGTATCTCCGTCCGATCGCACTCGCAAATTTTTCAGTCCCAACTGCCGCAAATACCGTTCGGCGCGCCCCACTCTTTGCAACTTTCCAACGGTGATTTCTTCGCCGTAAGGAAAGCGCGAACTCAGACAAGGTTGAGCAGGTTTGTCCCACCAAGGCAAATCCAATTCTTTTGCCAACTGCCGCACTTCAAATTTAGTGATTCCTACTTCTGCTAAGGGCGATCGCGCACCGCGTTCCTTTGCCGCCTGAATCCCTGGACGGTAATCCTTTAAATCGTCAGCATTTACACCATCCACCACATAAGGATAACCCTTTGCTAGTGCTAGCGGTTTCAAAGTATCGTGCAGTTCGCTTTTGCAGAAATAGCAGCGGTTAACCGGGTTAGAAGTGTAATTTGGATTTGCCATTTCCTGAGTTTCTACTTCCTGGTGAGCAATGCCAATTTCTGCTGCTTGAATGCGCGCATCTTCTAAATCTTCTGGCAGTAAAGACGGGGAAACTGCCGTCACTGCCAAAGCGCGATCGCCCAACACATCAAAAGCGATTTTTGCCACCAAAGTGCTGTCAATTCCGCCGGAGTAGGCAATCAAAGCCCGTTCCATTTGTGCGAAAATATCTTTTAATTGTTCGAGTTTTTTCACTAACATAATTTCAATTTTTGTTACTGCTAAGCTATCGCAATCTAATTTACAGGGTGATGTCTCTTCAACATCTTTAGGGCTTACGCACTATTGTTTAGAAACGAGGTTTTTTTTACGAAAAGACGCATTGTAGACCGCAGATTCGGTAAAAAACCGGGTTTCAGGGCCCCGATGCGTAAGTCCCGAGCTTGTGGGGAGGGCAGAAAAGTCCGCCCAAAGGTACTATTTAAATACAGAAGAGCTTATTCGGGATCAATTAAAAGTTTGAGTTTTAGTCGAGATTTCTGAGCGATCGCCTCCTTGATATTTTAGCGTGATAATTTGATAGATATACTCAAACTTTTGAAAGTAGGGCAGGCGCGTTTTAAAATTCCCTACGGGAAAATATGGCGATCGCAATTGACAGCAGCAGCACCACATACAGCAAACCGTAGCCAGCATCTGTAATCAAACCTGCTAAGTAAGGAACTTGTCCGTAAACAGCATCGTTTCTCAAATTGAATCTAGCTAAATCCGGCAAAACGAGATAAAGTCCCATCATCAATTGTTCAAGACCAGGATTTTTAGTTAACTTACCCAAAGCCACTAAATCCCGCGTCGAATGTCCCATTAAATAAACGCCAAATGTCAGTAAAGTCGCCAGCAGCGAACTGCTAAAAACCCCAAATAAAATCCCGACACCAGCCATCAGACACAGCTCAAACCAGACAAACAACGAAGCGATTAAAATGCTTTCCAAAGGGAAAGGAATGCGGCTCAAACTCAGAATAGCCAGATAGATAACAGTCATTGCTGCTACAAGCACCGCCAGCACCGCCGACAGCCCTAAGTGCTTGCCCACAATTAACTCAGCCCGACTTATCGGCTTAGCAACTAACAGATAAACAGTGCGCTTTTCAATTTCTTTGTTGACCAGTCCGGTAGCCACAAAAACTGTGGCAATTAGACCGAGAATGCTCATAGCAGCCAAACCGACATCTAAGATAATTTTCTTCTCGGTTGTCGCCGCCAATTCCGGTATCAACCGTACCGAGGCGCCCATCAACAGAGCAAAAATAATAATTAAGTAAAGGATGCGATCGCGAATTACTTCCCAAAATACATTGGTCGCGACTGTCAAGATTCTTCTCAAATTCATCTAGTTATTAACCCGCTGAAAACTTTCGCAATCAATACTTTAATATAAGGAAGAAGGAAGTTCGGCAACGCGCAGTGAATGGGGATTTAAGGGATTTAACGGATTGGATGTTGAACGAAGAAGTCCGAGGTTCGAGGGAAGATTCTCCCCCATCTCCCACTCTCCCCATCTCCGCCTCTCGGGCTCGGATACTCTCCCCATCTCCCCCTCTTCCCCTTTCTTCTGGAACACTCTCCTAACTGCCTGAGACAAGCTCAAACTTGACTGTCCCCCGCCGTTCCATCTTTTTTCTGTCCGGGTTGAGAGCGTTTGATGGCACCGCAGGTTACAGTCGCCCTATTGCCTATCTCGAACACCTCGCAAGATTTGGTAAACGAATATGTTTCCTGTCTAAAAACCAGCCCCAGCCAAATTGCCTCCATCTCTAACTGATAGCGGGAATCTCCTTGGACGATCGAAGTTTTGACATCCCACCTCGCATCTTCTGCGACTACCCCAGTTGTTTTTAAGGCTTGATTCCGCAGAAAAAATCGCTCGTTGTCCATATCTATTAACATTTGCTCTACCTGCGCCCACGGTTTTGTGCGGGCTTCATTTTGTAGGTATCGCTCCATTGCATTGAGGATAACAACTCCTCGGGAGCGATTAATAGTTGGCTGTTGAAATGTCACAACATAATCGCTTTGCCTCAAATCCTGGGATAAAACGCTCGGGTACTGTCGTATCCAACCTTGAATTAAAAAGTGAAAAGCAAACCAACAGGAAAACAGCAGGTGAACTAGAGTAATGATCAAAAACTGAGGGCGCAGCAACGACCTCATACCTTCCCGTTTTGACTCGCTATTCCAAACCTCTATTGTAGCAAGAACTACTACTGCTATAATAGGGCCGGATATCCATGCTATTTCCTTCCTATCCGACGGCAATCTTACGAGCAACCACAATCCAATTAAAATGCTTGTCACCCACGGACTCAGACTTACTCCTTTAATCACAAAAGGTTGCTGACTCGTCAGCAAACCCATTGAAAGTGTAAAAAATAACCAGCTCATATCAAAAAGCAGAGTTCTCGTCCGCCAGTCAGTGACTGTCGCCACTGTCAGCAAAGCTAAAAAGATGCTGAGCAGTAAAGGAGTCTTCCAGTGGACAACTTTAGGCGGAATCATCGCCTTTTGGATTTTTTTATTGGTTTCCCAAAGGTTGTTCGTCAGTTTAGTGAGTTGCTGAGTGACATCCAAAAATTGCTTCATCATAAATTTCAATAAACGCTTTGCAAAAACAACACGGTTAAAATAACGACATTGCTAACAATGTGGGCGATTAAAATTCCCCCAAACTGGGTAGTTACTTGAAAAGTTCTTTTGGGAGGACGGCGGGTGAGGGTTGGCGGTCCTAAAAACTGAGGCTTGGAAGCTTTTTTATTGCCGGAAACCATATTCTCTATGAATTCTAATCCCTGCCATTTAGCTATAAAAGTTACTGCTAATACTGAGAGGGCTATCATAGTTATTGGAGCGTAAACATTATCCCCTCTGCCTAATAAAATATAACCGATAAGCTGTTCCCGTAAATCTTTGGTAAGAACGCTTTCAATGCCCAAGAAAACTAACCAGCCCACACAAGTGCAAGAGAGATTGAGGATGGCTGTATATTCAATGCTGGTTTTGGGGCCGAGTTTAAGTAGTTTTTGCAAAAACCACGATTCGATCGCGATCGCCAAAAACATAATTAAAATTTGCACCAAAACAGTCCGAAATGGGAAAACACTCGCAATCATAAGCCTTTAGGTATATCAGCCCGTGTTAAATTTTAATTGTACAGCACAAACGGAATAATCTTGACTGGAGGTTTGAGCACCTGATTGCGTTAGATCGATGCTTAAAAGATTGGGGGTTAGGAGTTATCGTATAATCTGTTGAGATCCGCCAAGAGAATGGAAAAATTAAACATTCAAGGCGCGCGATCGAATACCCACCCCGCTACAGACTCAAACAACTGCTGATTATGGTAAGGAATGGCATTGGTATTCGGACAGCCTCATCCCGGTCGGAACGCGCCACGGGCCAGATTCACGTCTACGACGGCGCTGGTAAAGGCAAGTCTCAGGCAGCTTTGGGAGTAGTGTTGCGGTCGATCGGGCTGGGTATTAATTCTGACTCGCCCACGCGTGTCTTGTTGCTGCGCTTTCTCAAAGGCCCCGGCCGCTCCTACGACGAAGACGGGGCAATAGAAGCCTTGCAACGGGCATTTCCGCACTTGATCGACCAAGTGCGTACCGGCAGAGCCGAATATTTTGGGGCCGAAGCAATCACCCGCTTCGATCGCGCAGAAGCTCAGCGAGGCTGGGATATCGCCAAAGGAGCGATCGCCAGCGAGCTGTATTCCGTGGTGGTACTAGACGAACTAAACCCCCTATTGGACTTGGGTTTGCTGCCTGTTGACGAAGTAGTCCAAACCCTCAAAAACAAACCCGAATATTTAGAAGTCATCGCCACAGGCCGAGCGGCCCCGGAAGCTTTGCTGGAGATTGCCGACTTACACTCAGAAATGAAGCCCCACTATCACCCCGCAGCGGCAGAGCATCATATTTCCGGTATCGAAATATACACTGGAGCGGGCAAAGGCAAGTCTACGAGCGCTTTGGGCAAAGCTTTGCAGGCAATAGGTAGGGGTATCAGTCAAGACCAATCTCACCGGGTGTTAATCGTGCAATGGCTCAAAGGTGGCACCGGTTATACAGAAGATGCGGCGATCGCAGCTTTGCGGCAAAGCTATCCACAGCTAGTAGACCACCAGCGGTGCGGCCGAGATGCTATAGTTTGGCGGGGGCAACAGCAAGAGCTAGACTGCATAGAAGCAGAACGCGGCTGGGAAATCGCCAAATGTGCGATCGCCAGCGGCTGGTATAAAACGATTATTCTCGACGAGCTCAATCCCACAGTAGACTTAGAACTGCTGGCAGTAGAGCCGATCGTAGAAGCCCTGCTACGCAAGCCGCGGGATACAGAAATTATTATCACCGGGCGCTGCCACAAACCCCACGCTTACTTTGACTTGGCAAGCGTACACTCCGAGGTATACTGTCACAAACACTACGGCGATCGGGGCGTAGAACTAAAGCGGGGCGTAGACTTTTAAAGCCCGGAGCGGTACGGAGTTCAATCCGGGCCAGAATTATTAAATGACGGCCCTGCCTGGAAAACCGGAAATTGCCACAAAGCCTTGTTACCAAGTAACAAATCTCCCAATTTCCCTTGTCTTCCCGATCACCCAGATCTGCCTTTTTTAATCTTTAATTTCCTCCCCCGGACGCGATCCCCGACCGCCAATCCAGAATGGAACATTAAGAAGATGAGCCGCGTCTTCTTGAGCGTGAGCACCTGAGACAGTGCACCAGGATTATTAAAGGGTGAAGACTTTGAAAATAAAAGCTTACAAGCAAAAAGTCCGCGAGGGAGAAAGTCTAGACAGGGTTAAGGCCAGTAGGCTAGACTTGCGGCTGGCAAACAGGTTAAACTACAGCGGAATCCAAACATTCGGTGTTCTAGGCAGTGTCTGTAGTCGCACCAGCGATGACCAACAAGTAGAGGAGTGAAGCTTTATGACAACGTTAGATGACAATCCTAATCAACTAGATTTAAACCTTCCGGGACTAGGCCCGGATACAGTATTCGCCGGAGCTGGGGCTGATTTCGTTAGAACTTCCACCCTGGGCGGCAGCTTAATATTTGGCCAAGGCGATAACGATACTCTAGTTTCAGTTGGCCCGAACGATACCATATACGGCGGCGACGACGAAGATTCAATCAGATCTCAGCGCACTCCGGCTTTGCTATTTGGCGACGCAGGCTCGGACACCATAGTCGCTGAAGCCCGCGCTACCGTGGCCGGCGGTTTGGGAGATGACATCCTCCAAGGTACTGTCGAAGCTAACCTGATGTTTGGTAATCAGGGCGCAGATACGATGCTGGGAGGGGCGCAGAGAGGAGATTCCCTCTACGGGGGTAAGGACAATGACGCGATCGGCTTCTTCATCGCAGGCGGTGGCAACAACCTTTCTTTACAGGGTGGTTTGGGTATTGGTTTCGCTGGCAATGAAGGCAGCAACTACTTGCGGGGTGATTTGGGCGACGACTTGGTTGTAGGTATCAATGTAAGAGACACTCTCTTTGGCGGTAGAGGCAACGACACCCTAAGAGGTGTGGCCAGCAGCAGCTACCTGTCGGGCGATCTTGACGACGACATCTTAGTTATTACCAACAGTACGCAAAGCAGCCCATTTACTTCCGACGTCATCACGATCGGAATTGAGAGAACCACCTTGATTGGTGGTGGCGGCAACGATTCTCTCACCGGGGCGATCGGCGAGTTTGGTGCCGGCAGAAACTTCTTTGAGGGCGGCGACGGTAACGACACGATCAACGTTTTTGCCACTTCTGATACTGCGTTGGGAGGTGCAGGCGACGACTTCATCGTGTCGGCGTCGGTGCCGAATGTAATTTCGAGCGTAGGCGCGCGGAGTTCATTTCCTGGCTTCGCGGGTCGCAACTTGCTCGACGGCGGAGTGGGCAATGACACGATCGTCGCTGCCTTCTCCAGCGATACGATGATTGGCGGTGAAGGCAACGACAGCCTGAGCGGTACCTTTACTAACGCAGGCGGTGGAGATGGCAACGATACTATCGATGCTACCAAGGCCATTTTTGCTGGTACTGGTACTGCTTTGATTACTCTCGAAGGCGCGATCGGCAACGATCTGTTAATTGGCTACACCAATCCTACTACTGGCAGCAGCTTCACCGTCACCAACCTCATGAACGGTGGCGAGGGAAGTGACACCATGATCTTTGGCAGCGCGCGCGATCGCGTGATTGGCAACGTTGCGGGTAACGACTTCATTTCCTACGCCACCGGCGTCAGCTTTGCCGATATTACAGCGCCAAACTTGATTAGCGATACCTTAGGCAGCAACTTCATTATTGGTGGCAACGGCACTGATGTCATAACTACTGGTAACGGGGATGACATACTGTTCGGCGACACATCCAATACTACCCTCGGAGGATTCGGGGACGATACCTTAAATGCCGGTGGCGGGAACGACACCTTGCTGGGCGGCTTTGGGAACGACTATTTAATCGGGGGTGACGGTAACGACTCTCTCGGCGGCGGGCCTGGTGCTGACACGCTGATTGGTGGCAGCGGTAATGACAGCTTCTACTACAACAACTTCGGCGAGGGCGGAGAGGGTAGTAGCCCAGACCAAATCGGCGATTTTGTGGCGGGTCAAGACAAGTTTATCTTGCAGTTCAACAGCTTCCCCGGATTGAGTGCAGTCGAAGGTACGAATCGACTTTCTTCGAGGTCGTTCTTGGTGCTTGAGAGCGGTGCTTACACTGGCCAGTTTGGTCCAGCCGGGGCGCTCGCGTCAGATCCGTTCGTCTTTTATGAAAATTCAACTGGACAACTAGGATATGACTCTAACGGTGTTGGTACTGCTGACGGAGTAGTTACGCTGGCAATTCTGAATGGCAGACCGGGCATTACGGCTGCTGACATTACCCTAATTTAAGTTGGGTAAAAGAGGGTGGGGTCGATTCTGAAACATCGCCCTACCAACTCTCAAAACTAATTCTGCTATGTTTCGAGCTGGGGATATCCATCCCTGGCTTTTTTGTGGGCATCAGCATGGGGCAATTTTAGATTTTAGATTTTAGACTGATTGGTAATTTTAATCGAAAATCGAAAATCGAATCGGGTATGGGGCGGGTTCACCGGTGAATTTTGCCACGCGCCCATAATGTTTAGAACTGACGCATCAGAAGAACCAAAGAAACCGGGTTTTTCACTCCTAGTTATAGCAGCCGCCAAGGCAGTTAGGACGCTTGACGTAAGACATCTTCAATGGCGTCTCGTAAACAATCAAACTGCTC
>NZ_JAUBUI010000023.1:0-32756 GCF_036705385.1 Microcoleus sp. B3-A4
GCATTGGTTAGATAGGATGCTTTTTACAAAGGGTATACTTAGCTATTTTACTATGGTTGTACTACCGGACATGATATCATGTGCGATCGCCGGGTTAGCCTGTTTGGGATTGAAAACTAAAAATTCAGTAGAGTGCGTCAGCAATTAGCTAATCAAGTAGAGAAAAAATAACGCGCTGCTGACGCACCTTACTAAGTTTGAGGATAACGTTCTGCTAAGAAAGAGATAGCAGCAGCCCGATCGCCCAAATCGCCATCCAACCTCGCCGCCAACAAATCATCCAACATTCGTTTAAACCCAGGCCCCGGCTTATAACCCAAAGCCTTCAAATCGTTGCCATTTAAAGGCGGCTCAACATTAGCCAACCTGGTGAGATATTCCCAGATTTGGCGGCGTGCACTTCGCGGACTTTGTAGGGCGATCGCAATTAACACCGGTAATTCATAATTCCTCAACAGCAACACCAATTGACTCGGCAACTCGCACTTAGGCAAATTCTCTGCTAACTGATTCTTTCCGGCTTCCAAAACTTCCAACCGCTTAATGCTGTCAGCAGGTAACTGAAGATTTGCAGCCACCTTGCCGCGATATTCCGGTGCTAAATAAGCTATCAAAAGTTCCAGTCGCATCTGCCAATCGGGAATATTGATAATGGGGAATGGGGAATTGGGAATGGGGAATTTGGGATGGGGAGTTGCTTCTTCCTTCTCTCTTCTTCCTTCTTCCTTCTTTGCTTTTCCCTCTTCCTTCTTCCTTCTTCCTTCTTCCTTCTTCCTTGGGAGTTCCTCTTCCTTCTTCCTTCCTTGCAAACACCGATCGAGGAAACGCAGTTGCCGCCACAACTCCCGATCCAACTCCAAAGTAGGATGAATGCAGCGCAAAGCCTCCAAATCTCCCAGCATTTGCAAAGCAACTTTCCAGTAAGGAGCTTGCAAAATGTATTTTAATTCGCTTTTCAGCCGAGTTTCCAAAGCCGGGGCTCGGCCGTTTTCCCCCTGAATTCGGTAATAAATCCCGCTGGCCAAAGCGTTGCGGATGTATCCTTCCGTCTGCGGCTCAATTTCAAACCCCAACCGCACCGCAAACCGCACAGCGCGATAAATTCGCGTCGGATCTTCGATAAAACTGTTGGCGTGCAAAACTCGAATTTGCTTCGATTCCAAGTCCAGCAAACCGCAAAAAAAGTCTAACAATTCGCCGCTGCGAGGAGCACCCAACCGCACAGCCAGCGCATTAATTGTAAAATCCCTGCGGTACAAATCTTGGCGAATTGAACTCGCTTCAACTTCAGGATTTGCAGCCGGATAAGGATAAAATTCAGTACGAGCAGTCGCGATATCCACCCACAGCGAGCCGAAAGCAGAGTCTTTGTGCCACAAAAGCGCGGCGGTTTGAAATTGACCGTGAACGTCCAAACGCGATTCTGGGTAAAGTTTTTGCAGCGATGAAGCTAACTCGACACCAGCACCGGAATCGTCGGAACCGCACTTTCCATCCACCACCAAATCGATATCTGTTAGCGCCAGTGTATCATCCGTGGCTAAGAGTAAATCCCGGACTGCTCCACCGACAATATAAAGTTGCCAGCCGCGGTTTTGGGCAATATTGGCCGCGATCGACAATAATTGCCACAATTCGGGACTGATGCGCGATCGCAACAACTGCTCAACCGATTCGGGCATGACACAATAAGACAATTCTGCATTGCTTCCCCTGTCTCGCGCTTTTTGCTGGTGTAATTCCCGCAACACATCAGTCCGGGTAACAATTCCCACCAGTTGACCGTTTTCCAATACTGGCAAGCGCCCGATATCGTATGTCACCATTAAAGATTCAATTTCCGGCAGCAAGGTATCTGGGGCGATCGTTTTTAACTGCGGACTCATGTAACCCTTGACGGGGGCGTGACTGAAACCATGGTGCAGCGCAATGTCAATGTCGCGGCGCGAGATAATGCCGGCGAGTCGATCGCCCGCATCAACCACAGAAAGCCCCGAATGTCCGTAACGTAGGAGGATACGGTGAGCTTCCCCCACCGAAGTTTCCGGGCGAATACTCCGCACCGGAGACGACATTAACTCGCGCGCTGTCGGAGGGTGGGGAATTTGAGTTTTGAGTTCGTCAGCTAACTGATTTAAAGTCAGCAGGGGGTCAACATCGCGGGTGGCGAGGGAAGCGGCGCGGGCGTGGCCTCCGCCGCCGAGGGGTTGAAACAATTCGCTGAGGTTTGTTCCTTCGATGCGCGATCGACCGATAATAGTTAATCGATTGGAAACTGGCGATTCGGGAGCGATGTTGCGGTTGTTTTCGTTTTCGCCAAATTTATAAACATTACCTAACAGCAGAGCATCGGTTTCCGTTAAATCGAGCAAGCGAGAAGCCAGTGAAGAAAGTCCCGGAACATAAGCTTCAGTAGATAGCAGCACCCAAGCTACGCTGTAACCGTGCAAAGTTTCCGATCGCAAATTATTCAGCGCTTCTCTCAGCAAATCTTGCAATTGAGGAGACAAACCGGGTTCTACATATTCAGCTATTACCCCCAAACTCGCTCCCTGTTCCATCAACCACGCCAAAGCTATTGCATCTCGCGCAGTTGCGCCCTCAAAGGTGAGGGAACCTGTATCGACGTGGATGCCCAGGGCCATTACTGTTGCTTCCGAAGGCAGAAGGCGGAATGGTGTGTCGCTCTTTTCTGCTTGATTTTTGAGCTTTTCGACAATTAATGTCGTGCTGGCTCCGACTGCTTCTATCTGGGTAACAGTAGCGGGGATGTCTGAATGTGCCTCTAGGTGATGGTCGAAAACAGCAATTTCGCTCAGGTGTGGCAAATCCAGCCACTCGGCGGCTTTTCCCAAGCGATCGCGCCCTGAGGCATCAACTATAGAAATCGATCGAATTTGTTGCGGATTGACCGATCGGCGTTCAATCAGTGGGTACTCGTCGCGGTGTAGCGCCAAAAAATCCCGCACTGTGGGGTGACACCCGCCCGTCAATACGATCCTGCTACCGGGGCGCAGCACGCAAAGTCCCACCGCCGCCCCCAAGGCGTCAAAATCTGCTGTTGTGTGGCACAAAACTAAGTCCATAGCCGAAAATCCCGCATCTCTAACTCAAACAGTAGCAATTTCTCGCCCTCGGAAACCGGATGTGTCGATCGGGCTTTAACTTAACCTTTCCAGTTTTCTGTCGTGTAGCGAACAATGATAAAATTGATGAAAATCTCAAGAGCCGCTGACGCCTGTTCGCGCAACGCCCGAATTTGCACGGGTTCTTTCGTATCAATCAACCGACAATCTCTCGATCGACTATCGGGAAACTGTCAAAAACTAGAATTTGGAAGCTTTTTTTCGGTTCTGGGAAACTATTTCTGATCAACGCACGGTTATATCGAAAGGAGAAAAGATGTTATCAATTCTGTTTCAAGTGGTTTTACTGGGTCTGGTACTGCTGTCTTTTGTGATGGTCGTTGGCGTGCCAGTTGCTTATGCCTCTCCCCAAAACTGGAATCAGTCTAAATCTCTGATTTATGTCGGGTCTGGTCTCTGGTTTTTGCTGGTTATTGCAGTGGGTGTATTGAACTTTTTAGTCGTTTAATTTCACCCAAGTTTATCGAATAAAGAAGGTAAAAGATAGAAGGATGAAGGCATTCACCAGCGATTGAAAGGCATTCGGCAGAAGCTAGGAATTTTCCAGACCGCGCGATCCTGTATGTTTTTGCACTTGAGATTCAGAGGAGATGCTGCTGCTTTCTGACTTTTGCCTTCTCACAAACAAAAATCTAAAATCTAAAACCTAAAATCTAAACTAGAGCACTATGACTGTTTTCGAGGGAACTTTTACTCACACCGAATCTTTGCGGTTTGCTATTGTCATCGGTCGTTTTAACGATTTGGTGGTTAACAAACTTTTGGAGGGATGTCAAGATTGTTTGAAACGCCACGGGGTTGATATTAATCCTCATGGCTCTCAGGTGGACTTTTTTTGGGTTCCGGGAAGTTTTGAGATTCCTTTGGTGGCGCGCCAAGCTGCTCTTTCTCACCGCTACGATGCGGTAATTTGTCTGGGTGCGGTAATTCGCGGCCAAACTCCTCATTTCGATTTTGTGGCTGGTGAGGTTGCTAAGGGAATTGCTGCTGCTGCTTTTCAGACAGGGGTGCCGGTGATTTTTGGGGTGGTGACGACTGACACGATGCAGCAAGCTTTGGAAAGGGCTGGAATTAAAAGCAATTTGGGCTGGAATTATGCGATGAGTGCTTTGGAAATGGGTACTTTGATGCGCCAAGTTAAGGGTTTGGGAACACAGTCTTACGATCGTCGATTAACTACTGGGTCTGCTGCTCAAGTGCTTTCGGGTGAAGCAAATCTGGCGATCGCCCCGGATGTATCGTCGGATCAAATCCCCACGTAAGTTGGGCTAGCAGTATTTTTTAGGTAAAAAGCATCAAGATTTGCATCTGGAAAAATCTTCAAACTCTTGTGGGGTGGTGATTATGCCCGCCCCCAAGGTAAAAGTTCCACTGGTCGGAGCCGATCGACAAATTAGACCCATATCTTGCCAATTGGCAATGAGTGTGATATCATTAAATGTTCTTAAAATAGCGCAACACTAACTATTACTGCATGGCAACGAAGCCAACGATCGCATTTACTCACCTCGGCTGCGAAAAAAATCGCATCGATACCGAACACATGATTGGCTTGCTGGCTCAAGCGGGCTATCAAGTGGATTCTAATGAAGAATTAGCTGATTATGTTGTAGTCAATACTTGTAGTTTTATCCAAGCTGCGCGAGAAGAGTCAGTCCGCACGCTGGTAGAATTGGCCGAAGCTAATAAAAAAGTAGTCATCACCGGCTGCATGGCACAGCATTTTCAGCAGGAATTGCTGGACGAATTGCCAGAAGCAGTCGCAATTGTCGGCACTGGCGACTATCACAAAATAGTCAATGTTATGCAGCAGGTGGAAAAGGGCGATCGAGTTTCCCTCGTCTCTTCAGAACCTACTTACATCGCTGACGAAACTACTCCCCGCTACCGCACGACATCGGAAGGTGTCGCTTATCTGCGAATAGCAGAAGGCTGCGACTATCGCTGTGCATTTTGCATTATCCCGCACTTGCGCGGAAATCAAAGGTCGCGGACGATCGAGTCTATTGTCGCCGAAGCTAAGCAATTAGCCTCCGAAGGGGTAAAAGAAATTATTTTAATTTCTCAAATTACCACCAACTACGGCAAAGATATTTATGGCGAACCGAAACTAGCCGAACTGCTTCGGGCTTTGGGTGAAGTAGATGTACCTTGGATTCGGATGCACTACGCCTATCCTACAGGTTTGACTCCGCAAGTGGTCGCAGCCATCGGCGAAACGCCCAACGTTTTGCCGTATTTGGATTTACCCCTGCAACACTCGCACCCGGAAATTCTGCGGGCGATGAATCGGCCTTTTCAAGCTGGGATTAATGATGCTATAGTCGATCGGCTCAAAGCAGCACTTCCCGGCGCCGTGATGCGGACAACTTTTATTGTTGGCTTCCCCGGCGAAACCGACGAACACGCAGCACACTTGCTGGAATTTGTCAAGCGCCACGAATTCGATCACGTAGGAGTTTTTGTATTTTCGCCAGAAGAAGGAACCCCAGCCTTCAGCTTGCCCCAGCAAATACCTGCAGAAATAATGGAAATGCGGCGCAATTCGGTAATGGCGGCACAACAACCTATATCATTGAAAAAGAATCAAGAGTCTGTCGGTCAGGTAGTTGATGTCCTGATAGAACAAGAACAACCAGAGACAGGTGAGTTGATTGGTAGATCCGCTCGGTTTTCCCCAGAAGTAGATGGACTCGTCTATGTGACAGGAGAAGCGCGACTGGGATCGATCGTATCTGTGAAAATTACTGGTGCAGATGTCTACGACCTCTACGGTCAAGTGTAAGTGTTGCTGGAACTGTCGCGATCGGCGGTGTGGCGAACAAAAACCGGACACCAGCCAAAAATGATTAGCGGATTGTGCAGCAAAAGTAACGGTTTGTACAATATTGTGCAAAGATATCTAGCAAAGGCGTTATAAACCTTTATTAGCCTCTGGCTGCAATCGACGCTCCCCCTCGGGGTGCGGTTATCTCTACAGAACATCGGAAAATTTTAACGAATTTAATGTTTTGTTTCTGAATGTAAAGAGTTATGATAGTAACAAGCCAGAAATAAGCGGGGATAATTTGAGATTGCTTCGCCGTCCGCCCTACACCACAACGGTATCCCGAAAGAGTGTTGAGATGGATAGGCGGTAACGGTCGCCCCATCCCCTGCTCAATCCCGCAGGCGACGGATTGCGGGATAGCGCCTGAACCAAACAACCTGTTACTACTATGTAGTGAAGTGGGGCTGGTCATGATCCTCACTATAAAATGCCTAAGAGGGAAAGCTTGCAAGTACCTCAAAGGAAGTCCAATGTCCTGTTTTAAGAATGTTGGAAGCCTATAACCCGACCGCTGGCGGTTGGTATCGGCGATGTCACAAAATCAAAGACGGCTGTCGAATTGGTAAATTTAGTCACCATCGACGGAGCTGCCCTATACTCGATTGCTATTTAAGAAGGTGCGCGCAGGCGCAGCACCATAAAGAACTCTTATGAGTTCCTGCCCTAGAGCAGAAATCCGCATCCGAGTTGGGCAACTTAGAAGGCTAAGACTCGTTATTAGGAGCATTAATGAATTTATTGTTTGAAGGCTTAGGTCTTTCGGAAGAACTCGTTCTCCATCTGGAAACACTAGGCTTTACAGAACCTACTCCCATCCAAGTACAAGCAATTCCGCACCTGTTAGCAGGTCGCGACGTTGTGGGTCAAGCCCAAACAGGGACAGGCAAAACGGCAGCATTCTCGTTGCCCATCTTGGAGCGGATTGATTTAGATGTGACTGCGGTGCAAGCACTGGTGCTGACGCCGACTCGCGAATTGGCGATGCAAGTAACTGAAGCCATCCGCGATTTGAGCGGCATCAGCAGCGACGGCCCGGTAAAAGTGGGTCGCTCTCTGCAAGTTCTGACAGTGTACGGCGGTCAATCGATCGATCGTCAAATGCAGCGTTTGAAGCGTGGCGTTCACGTCGTAGTCGGTACACCCGGACGCATATTGGATATGCTGAGCCGCGGCAGCCTGAAACTAGACAAGGTAAAGTGGCTGGTTTTGGATGAAGCTGACGAAATGCTGAGCATGGGCTTTATCCAAGATGTGGAAAAAATCTTGGATGCTGCACCAAAAGAACGTCAAACGGCATTTTTCTCGGCGACGATGGAAGCTTCCATTCGGAAATTGGTGGCGCGGCATTTGCGTAACCCAGTCAACGTCACCGTAGAACAGCCAAAAGCAACGCCGAAGCGCATCAGCCAAGGCGTGTACATGATTCCCCGGGGCTGGTCGAAGGCAAGAGCTCTACAGCCAATCCTAGAAATGGAAGACCCGGAATCTGCACTGATTTTTGTGCGGACTCGGCAGTCGGCGGCAGAACTCACCAGCCAACTGCAAGCAGCAGGTCACAGCGTTGATGAGTATCACGGTAATTTGAATCAGGCACAACGGGAACGTTTGTTGCATCGGTTCCGCCAATGTCAGGTGCGCTGGGTAGTGGCGACTGATATTGCGGCGCGGGGTTTGGACGTGGATCACTTGACTCACGTGATTAACTACGATTTGCCCGACAGTGTGGAAAGTTACGTTCACCGGATCGGACGCACGGGCCGGGCTGGTCGCGAAGGAACGGCGATTACGCTGATTCAACCGGTCGATCGCCGCAAACTGCGCTTGATTGAACGCCACGTGCGATCGAGCTTGACGGTGCGAAACATTCCGACACGGGCGCAAATTGAAGCACGTCAGTTGGAAAAGATGCAAGGTAAAGTTCGCGAAGCTTTGGCTGGCGAACGCATGGCATCTTTCTTGCCTCTGGTGTCTCAGTTATCCGAGGAGTACGACTCCCACGCGATCGCCGCTGCTGCTTTGCAAATGGCTTTCGATCAAAGCCGTCCTGCTTGGATGGGCGCTGATTACGCTCAACAAGAAGATCCCCCGATTGGTGGAGAAAACAGCGTCAAGCCTATCTTGATCAAAAAGCGGGCTAAGACTGGTGAGACGACTTTTTCAGGAGCACCGAGTGCTCCTGTTCCCCAGAACCGCTAATTGGTAGGGTGCACAATGTGCACCTTATTTAGAATTATTGTAGAGATGCGATATCGCGTCTCTACTTTTTTTTATGGGTATGAGACTCTATGGGGAATAAAAATCACAAAAAAGCTCTTCGTTCGTTGAACAAGCGGATTGCAGAACATGAAGAAAAGATTAGACTGGAATATGAGAAGGATTTTCCCGATGAAGGCTTAATCCGGCATTGGGAAAGTGAAATTCGAGCTTTTGAGAAAGGAATTCAGCAAGCTTTAAAACGATTGGGTAAATAAAGATGCAAGTTAGCGATCGGACAATTTCTGTAACTAATTATACACTGAGAACGTTAATTGATGAATTGGGTACTGAGTGTCAAAATGTGATTACTTTAATCCATCAGCTTCAGTTACCTGATTTGAGCGATCGACAAAAAGCTGAAATTCTAGCAGACTTCCTGAGTGCTGCAATTCATCTGAACGTTCACTGCGGAGAGGATTTTCAGACACTAATTGCTGAGGAAATGACAAAATTGTCGGATGATGATGAAGAGGATTAAGGAGACGCGGGCGATCGCACATGAGGAAAAAGCCCTCCAGTCAACTTACACAAAGGCTAAAAATCGTCATAAATAAGGAATAAAGTCATTACTACAAACTTGTGAACCTGGACTTTTGCACAGTTGTTTAATATTTCAGTTGAGCTGCGTGCTCACAATAATTTTTTGCACGCGATCGCCCTTAATTTCCACAATCAAATTAGAAGCCTTTTGGTCATTGCTGTAAGTCAACCGAGTCACTCCACCCTGCACTGATTGCGACCCGTAACCGTAAGTTTTAACGACTTTTTGGCTGTTATCTCCTAGCTTCACACCATCAATTGTCAGAAACTTGGGATTGGTAGTAGAAATTAAATAAACTTTTCCCTCCCATGCTGCTACGGTCAATCTTGGGTAGGTTAGCGTACGAATCTTGCCACCGAGCCCAGATCCAGCAGATTTAGTTTCGTCGCGCTGCGGTTTTCCCAACTTACGTTTTGCCTCTTCTACAGACATCCCCAACCGCACGCCGCCAATCCCCAGGCGCGAATAGTTCAGCGCCGTCGGCTTTTGTGTCGCGCTGAGCATTCTTTCTAGAGTCGCAACAGTTTGATTCATAGCGGGAACAGGGCGAATTAAAGCAGCAAATCCAAAGCTCGAAATCGCGAGATTCATCATGATGCCAGCGAGGGCTGTTGTCACAAACATTTTTACCATTTTTTTATAGCTTTATTTGGCTATGTATTCCCGCGATCGCCCGCTAGATCCGGATTGATACTAATAGGACTTACACAAACACTCCTAGACGCACGGCGATGCTCTGAAACCGAGTTTTTTTACCAAAACTACACAAAGAAACCCGGTTGTTACCATAACTCTTAGGTTTAACAGTGATTCAGTAAGAAACCGGGTTTCTAGCGCAACCTAGGTAAGTCCTGACTAATATTTTTTAAGCTTTGAAAACCGCCAATTTCGGGCGAACCGAATTTGCTCCGGCACAAGCTTGCGTCCGCCTGGGAGGACTGAAAGAAAGAATAAAGGAGGTAAATCAACGGAAATTGCTGTGATATCCTAACAAAAGCCATATCTGCATAAAATAAGTAATTTAGATGACCGCAACAGATTCTACTAAGCACCAAAAATCCAAGGCCCTCAAACCCGGTAGCCGCCGCCCCGCTAAAGAACTTTGCAGCGAGTGCGGTTTGTGCGACACATATTACATCCATTATGTCAAGGAATCTTGTGCTTTCTTAACACAGCATATTGCAGAACTGGAAGAAGAGATTCACGGGCGATCGCGCAATCTCGACAATCCCGACGATTGGTATTTCGGAGTCAGTCAAAATATGATGGCTGCTCGTAAAAAAGAGCCGATCGAGGGCGCTCAGTGGACGGGAATCGTCAGCACAATTGCCATTGAAATGCTCGAAAAAGGAATTGTAGAAGGCGTTGTTTGCGTCCAAAATACCAAAGAAGACCGCTTTCAACCCATGCCGATTATTGCTAGGAATCGTGAAGAGATTCTCGCAGCCAAAGTCAACAAACCCACTCTCTCTCCAAATCTTTCCGTATTAGAACAAATCGAAGAATCTGGGATGAAGCGGCTGTTAGTAATTGGCGTCGGCTGTCAAATTCAAGCTTTGCGAACAGTAGAGAAAAAACTCGGTTTAGAAAAGCTCTACGTTTTAGGCACTCCCTGCGTCGATAATGTCAGCCGTGCAGGCTTGCAGAAATTTCTAGACACGACTAGCCGCTCTCCTGAAACGGTGGTTTCTTACGAGTTTATGCAAGACTTTAACGTTCACTTCAAACACGAAGATGGTTCGGAAGAAAAAGTGCCGTTTTTTGGCTTGAATACTAAGGAATTGAAAGATGTTTTTGCTCCTTCTTGTTTGAGCTGTTTTGATTATGTCAATTCTTTAGCAGATTTAGTCGTGGGCTACATGGGAGCACCTTTTGGCTGGCAGTGGATTGTGGTGCGAAATGACACCGGGCAAGAGATGTTAGATTTGGTAACGGATCAGCTTAACACTCAGCCGGTGATGTCTCAGGGAAACAGAAAAGAAGCGGTTCAGCAAAGCATTCCGGCTTATGAAAAAGGGGTGACTTTGCCAATGTGGGCGGCGAAGTTAATGGGAGTATTTATTGAGAGAATTGGGCCGAAGGGTTTGGAATATGCTCGGTTTTCCATTGACTCTCATTTCACTCGCAATTATCTGTACGTGAAGCGGAATTACCCGGAGAAATTAGAGGCTCATGTGCCGGAATATGCTAAGCGGATTGTGGGGCAGTATAAGTTACCAGATGTGTAAACTTGTAGGGTGCGTCAGTCAGGATTTGTTGGATTATTGAAAAAATAACGCTAATTGAAACTGACGCACCTTACTACTCAAGCATAGCCAAAGATAGAAAACAAATGCACTTGGGAAAAATCGAATTATGGAATCGCGGAACGTTAACTAGACTGGCTATCCTTAGTACGATCTTAATTACTCTAATTAGTGGGATATGGTTGAGTATGATTGCAATGCCAGGGAAAAGCTACAACGGGACACTTCCCCCTTTAACAGCACAGGAAATCACGCTCAGAGATGCTTTACAGCGCGATGTGGAAAAGCTCGCTGGTGAAATCGGAGAGCGCAACTTTATACAATATCAAAAACTTGGAGAAGCCGCTGACTTTCTCGAAGCATCTTTTCAAGCTGCTGGCTATAAAGTTGAACGACAAGGATATAAAATTGATGATAAATTTTATTATAACATAGAAGTGGAGATTCCAGGGGGAAAAAAGGCAGATGAAATAGTTGTAATTGGGGCACATTATGATTCTGTGGTGGGGAGTCCAGGGGCAAATGATAACGCAACTGGGGCGGCGGGAGTGCTGGCTTTAGCGAGAATGTTTGCAGGTAAAAAGCCTGAAAAGACTGTGCGTTTTGTTGAGTTTGTGAATGAGGAACCGCCTTTTTTCTGGACTGCTGATATGGGGAGTTTGGTTTATGCGAAAAGATGCAGAGAGCGTAATGAAAAAATTGTTTCGATGCTCAGTTTAGAAACAATTGGTTATTACTCAGATGCCAAAAACAGTCAGAAATATCCAGCACCATTAAACCTTTTTTATCCTACATCGGGAAATTTTATCGGATTTATTGGCAATACATCCTCAAGTAAACTGGTAAGAGAGGCGATCGCATCTTTCCGCCGCCATGCTGAATTTCCCTCGGAAGGTGCAGCAATTCCCGGTGGCATTCCTGGTGTTGGTTGGTCCGATCAATGGTCTTTTTGGCAACATGGTTATCCAGGGCTGATGGTGACAGATACTGCTCCCTATCGCTATCCTTACTATCACACGGCGCAAGATACACCCGATAAGGTTGACTGGGAACGGACGGCGAAGGTGATAGCTGGATTGGAGAAAGTTGTGGCAGATTTGGTGGGAGTTGATATTAATTAGTTGCTTAGGATGCCCAGCGGGGAAATATCCTCGCTGGGAACAGAATATTATGCAAACTGGCGCACCTACTAATTAGTATAAGTTGCCTGAGTGAGGTGATTCAGAGAGTTTTTAATAGATGTTTGGCAGGGACACGGTATTGCCCTGTCTTTGTTTTATACAGTTGGGAAAATTAGAGGTAAAAGATTATGACACTTATAGTTGCACAGAAACACGTGAAGTTACAAAAGTCGATCGCGCTTGTTTGCTGTGCGATCCTAGCATTATCTGGAAGTGGACTGTCTGCGAAGGCTGCAGAAACGCGATCGGGAAACAGTAGACGAACATTTGCTGATTGGTGTCGCGAGCGCGCTTCTTTGACTCCTGAAGTTAAACATACTGTTGATGTGCTGTTGAAGGAAGCAGGGACTACTGAGTGCGATCGCGCTTCTGAGAAACTTTCTAGTCTCACGGAACTCAACCTCTACGGAAATCAAATCAGCAACATCAAACCCTTGCAATCTTTGACTAAACTGACTAAGCTCGACCTCACCAACAATCAAATCAGCGATATCAAACCGTTAGAATCATTGACTAACCTGGTTTCGCTCACCTTCAACAACAATAAAATCAGTGATATCAAACCGCTAGAATCCTTGACTAATCTGACTTCGCTCGATGTCAGTAATAATCCACTTAGTGACATCAAATCCTTAGAATCTTTGACTAACCTGACTCTACTCAGCCTCTTCAACTCTCAAATCAGTGACATCAAACCTTTACAATCCTTGACTAATCTGAATTTTTTGGTCCTCACCAACAATCAAATCAGCGACATCAAACCGCTAGAATTCTTGACTAACCTGGTTTGGCTCCAGCTCGGCAACAATAAAATCAGCGACATCAAACTGCTAGAATCCTTGACTAATCTGATTGATATCGGTCTCGAAAACAATAAAATCAGCGACATCAAACCCCTAGAATCTTTGACTAACCTGACTGATATCGCTCTCTTCAACAATGAAATCAGCGACATCAAACCCCTAGAATCTTTGACTAACCTGACTGAGCTCTACCTGAGAAACAACAAAATCAGTGACATCAAACCCCTAGAATCGTTGATTAAATTGACTACTCTCGACCTCAGAAACAATAAAATCAGCGATATCAAACCGCTAGAATCTTTGACTAAACTGTATGCGCTCTTCCTCAATAACAATGAAATTAGTGACATCAAACCCCTAGAATCGTTGATTAAATTGACTACTCTCGACCTCAGAAACAATAAAATCAGCGATACCAAACCGCTAGAATCTTTGACTAAGCTAACTTCGCTCGTCCTCACTGGAAATCTAATTGCTCCCAAAACTTGCCCTCTCAAGCCAGAGTATATCTGTCAATGGGAACCAGAACCTAATCCATAAAACTTTACAGTTCCGAAAATTAGAGCTACAAGGTTATGACACAAATCACCCTAATTATTATTTGAAAGTCCGCTTACGCGGACTTTGTTTGTGCAACGTCGATTTCAATCGTCTGGATATTTTTGCAACAAGTCTATTTAATCACTTAGGATTAACAACAAACTCACTGACAATAAACGGCTTTCGATTAATAATCGCACTGGGATTAGCATCAAGTTGAGACTGCGTGTAAGGTTCAATACCATACGTTATTACCCGCAACTGCTGACTCTCAGGAGCAACTTCAAACTCATTCCAGCCGTAGGTATGCACTCCTAAATACTCTCCCTGAATCAGTCTAGCGTCAATCCCAGAACCTTCCAAACCAACTGGATCGTATCCTAGTGGCGCTGTCCGAGTATCCAGAATATTGCGGACAAAAGCATCTTTTTGTTCCCTTGTCGGCAATGAGTTATAGCGATCTTTTTCCGATTGTGGCAGCAAGGCGGTGGGCGTAAAAGCAACTGTTGCGGGGCCAAAGGGAGCGGCAAACGGCCCTTGCCCGATGTTCAACTGAATAGCAACAGGACTCGTCATTACATCAATAACATCCGTAGGGATTTGCGGCTGACCTGCGGCTTCTTGATAGGTGACATTATTCACGACATATCCGTGAAAATCTCCGGTGGCAAAGACCACATTTTTGATGTTATTTTCTTTGATGAAACGCAGCAAATCTGTTCGTTCAGCAGCATAACCTTCCCAGCGATCGCCTGCCACCGGAATACCAAAATTTTGTATCGGATCGCTTGACATAATAAACTTCCAAGTTATGCCATTTTGTTGAGATTTCAGTAAGTCATTTTTCAAGTCTTGAAGTTGCGCCCCCCCTAACAGCGTGCGATTGGGCGTAAAGGCATCATTGAGAAACTTATTAACAGTAGCTTGGTCGGAAGTTTCTGGGATACTTTTCAAAGAATTATCTCGGAAAGAGCGCAAGTCTAACACAAATGTAGCTGCATCACTGCCGAAAGTATTATAGCGATAAAGTTTCTGCTCGTTAGCAGTGCGAGAGTCGCCCGTATTGCCATAAAAATCATTTCGCAGGGGATTGTAGGCTTGAAATGCTTGTAAACCTGTGTCAAATACAGGCGTATCATTGACAAAGCCTCCCCCCGTCCCGAAAATCCCCTCTTTTTGCGGCGACTCACTAGGTGTTGCACCCCCGGCAAAATCATTCGTGAGCTCGTGGTCATCCCAGCTAGCATAGATGCTGGTGGAAGCCTGCAAATCAGCCCAGGTATTGAGGCCATAACGTTGAGCGTAGACTTCATTGTGCTTGGTGCTAAACTCTTCAAAAGTTTTAGGTTGTCTGACTCCCGGCAAATCCGGCGATAGATCGTCTACATAAGCGGAGTCGCCGAGGCGAACAAAAAAGTCGAGATTGCGTTCCGGCGCATTTGCGATCGCCGGAAAAGGAGTAAGTTGACCTTGCCAGTCGCCTGCTACCCCAAATCGTAAACCCTGGCGATTTCCCAACTCAGCAGCAGTGCGGAATTGCCCAACTGCTGAAGTGCCAGCGGCATCACGCACTCGATAAAAATATTGAGTACCAGGCTTTAAATTTGTCAGTTCGGCCTTCACGGGTACGGTAACATCGGTGACGGTCTCTGTGAGAGTGCCGAGACTCTTACTGAAGTTTGGATCTGTGGAGTATTCAAAGACAACATTACCAAGAACTGTGCTGCGAGTCCACAAAACCGTTGAAGTTTGGGTGGTATCTCCCGAAGCAATGCCATTTGGCAAGGTTGAGTCACCAGACTTAATAAATGGGGTGACATCTCGCCCTTCAGCAGCGCCAAACTTGGTAAAGTGTTCAATGCCAGTAAGTTCGTCCCGTTCAACAGCGCCAGTAATACCGGGGTTTTTTGCCAGATAATAGCTATCGTTATACAAAGGGCTGGGACTGCGATTTTCCGATTGACCAAATTGGAGGAAGTGACCAATGCCAGTAATTTCATCGCGATCGACAGCCGCAGCAACATCGGGATTTTTCCCTAGATAATAGCTGTTGTTATAGAAGGGGCTAGGATTGCGGCCTTCAGATTCTCCAAAATTAATGAAGTGTTGTAATGCTGTGGTAGCTTCGCTATTGACAGCGGCAGCGACATCAGGGTTATTTAAGAGATAATAATTAGTATCGAATAGGGCGCTAGGGTTGAGGCCCTCAAATTGACCAAATTGGGTGAAGTGTTCAAATCCGTTTTGGAAGTTCCCTTTGGCTAGAGCGGCTGCTACCTCTGGGTTTTTAGCCAGATAGTAGGTTTCTTGAAATAGAGTTTTAGCGTCTAACATAAGGAAAAATATGAAGTTTTGTTTAATGACCCTGGTGGCTCAAAATAGCCTTCACAGGATTATACAGTATCGCGATCGCGATCGATCGTTAAGTAAAAGAAAGAAGGAAGAAGGAAGAAGCAATAAGACTTACACAGCAAGCTTTTTAGTGGGACTTAAACCTTTTCTAGCCTCTTTAAAAGCTGAAACCCCCTCTAGGGAATGGAAAGAAATTGATAATCTAAAAATGCCTCAAACCCTTGGTATAACTAGATTAATGCCCGTTCTATCTAAAAGTATTTCTCTATCTGCGTTTGAAGCCAAAATGGCTTCAGTTTTTGTCTAAGCCCCGTTAGTCATCCTGGTTTTACCTTTAATATCACGTCCGATGAAATGCGATCGCTAATTCTGCCCAAACTTCAGCCGCTAAACTTCCTGAATTTTCATCAGCCGCTGCTTTAACCTTGGGGGATCGCCCCGATCGACCACTTCACACTTCTCCCACAAAAAAGCCCCCTCGCAATAATTCAACTCATCCAAACCGTGAGTCAACCACAAAGCCGTCAGCCCGCAATTTTTGACCAAACGCTACACCGCGGGCATCAAATCTAACTGAGAATCAAGATCGAGTAAAGCCGTAAGTTCATCTAATAGTAAAATCTCGAAATGACGAGCGATCGCACTTAAATATTTGAGTGGCTATCGAGCTCAAATCCATTGACTTGATATTCATAAGAAAAACCCGATCGCCCTTATTGACTAAAAGCGATCGCACACCAACATCCTCCTACAAATCAGCAGCGTGCTGCTTCAATTCGTCCAAAGAAACGTATTCCAAAGTCAAGGCGTGAGTCGCAGCCAAAACCACAGGAGGCGCAACTCCTGCATCCATTGCTTCCTTCCACCTAGGCGCACACAAACACCAGCAATCCCCAGGCTTCAAACCGGGAAAGTTAAATTCGGGAACCGGAGTGCTCAAATCATTTCCGTTCGATTTAGTGAATTGCAAAAACTCTTCTGTCAGTTGAGCACAAACAGTGTGAGCCCCAAAGTCGCCACCACCTGTATTGCATTTGCCGTCCCGATAATATCCTGTCATTGGCGAAGTGCAGCAATTCTCTAACTTTCCGCCCACCACATTTGTAGCTTCCGTCACCATCGCAACTCCTGAGTAAAACTCTTCCATCTAATTTTACACAAATCGTTGTTTATATATTTTTTTCCATCGCAAAGTTGATGAATTTTTGTCCTCTGCGTTCTACTTCTTGTTTTCTAATCACCATAAATCCCTGGGTTTCAAAAAAAGGTCGAGCTGTAATGCTGGCTTCGGTAAATAACTTGTTAATTCCTAAGTTTTTGGCTTTGGACTCAATTTGTTTTAAAATTAGCCTGCCGACTCCTTGCCTTTGAAAATCTTGATGACAGTAAAAGCGATCGATATGACCGCTTGCTTCTAATTCCCCAAAACCTGCAATTTTCTCACCCTCTTCTGCTACGAAAGTAAATTTACTGCTTAAAGTTTTAATCCAACTTTCTATATCCATATCTGCTGGTGCCCAAGCATCTACTTGTGCTTGTGTGTAATCGCGGATGTTTACTTCATGTACGGTGTCGTAAAACAGTTTTACAATTTGTTGGGTATCACCGATTTCGTAGGTTCGTACTCTCATAAATTATCTCACTGCGATCGCTTCTTTGATATTAATTTGGGATTTTTAACCGCTTCGGAACGCGGATGGATGTTGGCTTTTACCATTTTGTCTCATTTCTTGCAGGGCGATCGGCAAAAAATTTCTCTCCCACCCCTTGACAAACTCTCTTACTCTGTGTTGTAGTAAATATAACGATTGTTCGATATAAATATCGACCCGTTCACCGACAGCAAAAAATCAATTGTGTAGTCGCTTATACTATATCGACCGTTCGATATAGGATTATCGAACCAATAAATTTTAGACTTTAGGTAATCTAAAATCTAAAATCTATTCACCCATGCCAAAAATAGTTGACCGCGATCGATACCGTAAAGAACTACTAAACAAATGCTTTGACATATTTGCCGAAAAAGGTTACTCATCAGTAACTATGCGGGAAATTGGGTCAGAAATCGGAGTTTCTACAGGAACCCTTTATCACTACTTCCCGAGTAAAGAAAGTTTGTTCGAGCAGTTAATTGAATACTTGAGCCATGAAGATACAAAAGAAGAAGCAATTTCCGAACTGGGAAATCCGCCCACTTTAGCAGAAAAAGTTGAAAAACTGATGGATTACTTCATCAAAAATGAAGATTATATCCTAAAAAGTCTGTTAATGACATTTGAGTTTTGCCAACAAAAAACTCGTCAAGAGATTGACAGCAATCAAGCACTTCAGGAATCGGGAAAGCGTTACGAAGAGGCAGTCAGTTGCTACTTAGGTATCTCCGATCCAGCAATCGCTAGATTTATTATCTGTTATGGTGACGGTTTGCTGGTAAGAAGGTTTTATCAAGGTGAAAGAATATCTGTTGCAGAACAATGGACTTTATTAAAAGAGATGTTGCTCGCTTATTTAGACAAATATAGCTGCAAGTAGAGGACAAGTATGAATTTTCCATCTTGGAGAGAACCTAAAAATCGATTAGTAATCGGAATGGTAATTGCTGCCAGTATCATTACCAGCGGTACAGCTTTTTACGGGATTTCTCAGTTTGCACCGTTGGCTAAAAATACTGAACCTTTGCGTGCGGAAACACCACCACCGAGGAAAATAACGGCCTTAGGAAGATTGGAACCGCAAGGAGAAGTGGTTCGCTTGGGAGTATCGCAGAGTTTAGATGGCGATCGCATTTCCCAGCTTTTAGTCAAAGAGGGCGATCGAGTCAAAGCAGGACAACTAATCGCAATTTTGGATGCGCGCGATCGGCTGCAATCTGTTTTAGATGAAACTCAAGAGAAAGTCAAAGTTGCTCGCGCCCGTTTAGCACAAGTAAAAGCTGGTGCAAAGTCGGGAGAACTTGCCGCACAATCTGCCACAATTGGCAAGCTAGAAGCGGAACTGCAAGGCAACAAAACTGCACAACAAGCAACAGTTGATCGCCTGCAAGCACAATGGCAAGGCGACAGAACCGCACAGCAGGCAACTATCAGCCGAATCACGGCCCAGTGGCAAGGGGAGAGGAAAGCACAACAGGCAACAATTAGCCGCATAGCCGCACAATGGCAAGGAGAAAAAACTGCACAAATAGCAGCGATCGACAAATTGCAAGCCGAGTTTAATAATGCTAAAACTGAAGATTTCCGACATCAGCAACTCGCGGGTGAAGGTGCAATTTCTCAATCCGTAAGAGATACTAAGGGGCTGGCATTAGAAACAAGTCGCCAGCAAATTAAAGAAGCACAAGCTAATCTCAGCCGTATTAATAATACGGCAAAGCAGCAACTTGAAGAAGCGCAAGCAAACCTCGATCGCATTAACAATACAGCTAAACAGCAAATTAACGAAGCAGAAGCAAACCTAAACCGCATTAACAGTACATCAATCCAGCAGCTTAACGAAGCTCAAGCAACACTCAAACGCATTCAAGAAACTGGCATCGAACAACTAGAAGAAGCGAAATCAACTCTTGACAAAATAGCCGAAGTGCGCCCCGTGGACGTGCAAGCAGCCGAAGCTGAGATCGAAAGTGCGATCGCCCAAGTGAAGCGCGCCCAAAGCGAGTTAAATCAAGCTTCCATCCGCGCGCCCAATGCTGGAAAAATCCTGAAAATTCATACTCGCGCTGGTGAAAAAATTAGCGATGACGGCATTGCAGACTTAGGAAAGACTGACCAAATGGTAGTCGTTGCGGAAATTTATCAAACCGATATCAACAAAATTAAGCTGGGACAAAATGCAGCGGTGATCGGTCAAGCATTTTCAGGAGAGTTGCAGGGAACTGTCAAAGAGATTGCGTTAAAAGTAAGCAAACAAAATGTGTTTAGCAATCAACCGGGAGAAAACTTGGACAGCCGAGTAGTGGAAGTAAAAATTTACCTGAATCCTGACGCTAGCAAACAAGTTGCGGGATTGACCAATTTGCAGGTACAAGTAGCAATTAAACAAAACTAAAGTCTTTACTAAAAACCTTCGAGGATTGAAAGTTATGGTAGAATTTGGCCCCGATCCGAACCGACCTTATCCGATGGCAGACCAGCGCAGGGTTTGCTTTATCAAAAACTTTATAAAATCCCCCAATATTATCGTCGGCGATTACTCATATTATGACGATCCAATCGAGCCAGAAAACTTTGAAAAAAATGTACTTTACAATTACGGCAGTGAGAAATTAATTATTGGTAAATTTTGTGCGATCGGCACTAACGTCAAATTCATTATGAATGGTGCCAATCACAAATTAGACGGCATTTCTACCTATCCTTTTCCCATCTTTGGGAATGGTTGGGAAACAGCCATGAATCTATTAATGGAACTGCCAAGTAAAGGCGATACTGTGATCGGCAATGACGTTTGGATCGGCTATGAATCGGTGATTATGCCGGGAGTCAAAATCGGCGACGGTGCAATCGTTGCCGCCAAAGCAGTTGTAGTAAAAGATGTTCCCGCTTACACCGTTGTCGGTGGAAACCCCGCACGTTCAATCAAACAGCGTTTCAGCGATGCTGAAGTTGCACAACTATTAGAAATTCGGTGGTGGGATTGGGAAATTGACAAAATTTCTCGTAACATTAACTTAATTATGCAATCTGATATTAAAGCGCTCAGTAATGCTGAGTAAACTCGCAAAGATAGCGATTTAAAATTAACAAACTGGAGGTTTCCCAATGCTTCAAATTGCATACTTAGTTCTCTGTATTCTGGGCACTGCTTTACCGTGTTCCCAGTTTCTCCCCTTTCTCTTAGAAAAAGGGTTGAATATTAATGCTTTCTTTGGACAATTGTTTGCAAATCAAATATCCGGCTTTTTTGGTATGGATGTAATTGTCTCTGCCGTGGTTTTTTTGTTTTTTGTATTTAGCGAAGGTTCGCGTCTGAGAATGAAAAACTTGTGGATTTATATTGCCAGTTTACTGGTTGGTGTTTCCCTGGGTTTGCCTTTATTTCTCCTAATGCGGCAACGCAAACTTGAAGAAACAGCTTTAAATAACCAACAATAAATTCCCAATTCCCCATTCCCAGTTCCCAATTCCCAAAATTTATGTTTCGCAAAACACCCCTTGCATGGTTGCAAGTAACTAGAGAAAAAACCCGCCTCGCTGTTGCTATTGCAGGAATTGCCTTTGCAGATATTCTGATTTTTGTGCAACTGGGATTTCAAGATGCACTATTCGATTCTGCCGTTAAGCCGCACCTAAGTTTACAGACAGATTTAGTTTTAATCAATCCTCAATTTGAAACTTTTGCTGCGGTAAAAGACTTCAACCGAGAGCGACTTTACCAAGCACAAGGAGTAGAAGGAGTAAAATCCGTTACTTCCTTATATATTGGTATGGGACAGTGGCGAAATCCTACAACCCGCACTACTCGATCGATTTTAATTTTTGGAATTGACCCCGGAAACATAACATTTAATTTGCCTGATGTCAATCAAAAATTGCCTCAAATTCAAATGTTTAATCATGTGTTGTTTGACCAATCTTCTCGACCTGAATACGGCGAGATTGCCAATATTTTTAACAAACAATCTACGCTCGAAACTGAACTCAATAAACGCAATATTCAAGTAGGAGGAATCTTTACTCTCGGTACTTCCTTCGTGGCTGACGGCAATGTTATTGCCAGCGATTCTACATTCATGAACTTATTTCCCGATCGCACACCCGATCAAGTTGATGTCGGCTTAATCAACCTACAACCAGATGCCGATATCAAAAAAACCCAGTCAATGCTCAAAGCTATATTGCCCGATGATGTCAAAGTTTTAACCCTAGCAGAATTTGCAGAAATTGAACAAGCTTATTGGGCAAATGCTACTCCGATCGGCTTTATTTTCGGATTCGGTACAATTATCGGATTCGTTGTTGGTCTGATTATTGTTTACCAAATTCTTTACTCTGACGTTTCCGATCACTTAGCGGAATATGCGACTTTAAAAGCAATGGGATATAGCGATCGCTATTTAGTCGGAGTCTTAATTCAGGAAGCTCTGCTATTAGCTGTATTAGGTTTTATACCGGGAATTCTTTTAGCCAACGGACTGTATTCGCTAGCACAATCTGCCACTTTACTGCCAATTGCTATGACAACAAATCGAGCGGTTGTAGTGTTAAGTTTGACGATCGTGATGTGTACCGGTTCCGGCGCCCTCGCCCTCCGCAAACTCCAATCAGCCGACCCCGCAGACATCTTCTAATCTGCGTTCATCACCGTCAATCTGCCTGCATCTGCGGTCATAAAAACTCCCAAAAATCGCCATGCAAACCCTAAATTTTCCCGCTAACCCAACTACCGCAACCGAACCAGTAATTTCAGTCCAAAACCTCAACCATTACTTCGGTCAAGGCTCTCTCAAAAAACAAGCCTTATTTGACATAAATCTCGACATCAACCCCGGAGAAATAGTCATTATGACGGGGCCCTCTGGTTCCGGCAAAACAACTTTATTGACAATGTTAGGCGGGCTGCGTTCGGCTCAAGAAGGCAGTCTCAAAATTCTTGGGCAAGAAATACACGGAGCTAGCAAAACTCAGTTAACTAAACTCAGAAAGCAAATTGGCTATATTTTTCAAGCACATAACTTGATGACATTCTTGACAGCCAAGCAAAACGTGCGAATGTCTTTGGAACTGCACACAGAAATGCTAAATCAGAATATGGATGCTTTGTCAATAGCTATGTTAGAAGCAGTGGGTTTGGGAGAGCGGGCTAATTATTACCCCGAAAATTTGTCGGGAGGGCAAAAACAAAGAGTTGCGATCGCCCGCGCGTTAGTTAGCCGCCCTAAAATAGTTTTAGCCGACGAACCCACCGCCGCTTTAGACAAAAAATCCGGGCGAGATGTCGTAGAAATTATGCAAAAACTAGCAAAAGAACAAGGCTGCACGATTTTGCTAGTAACGCACGATAACCGCATTCTCGATATTGCCGATCGAATTATCTACATGGAAGACGGCCGTTTGGCAACAAATCCGCGTCTGGTAATTAGTCCTTAGCCACTTTATTTGCTGGGCCCACAGCATCGATCGCAGCTTCAAGAGCGATCGATACATGAGTCCAATGAGTTGCCCCCTGACAAAAAGCCACGTAAGGCTCCCGCAGAGGCCCGTCAGCCGAAAACTCCGACGTACTCCCATCAATAAAAGTACCCCCAGCCATCACTAACTGACTTTCATACCCGTGCATCGGAGCCGGCACCGGATCTAAATAGGAACCGACGGGAGAATTTTGCTGAACAGCCCGACAAAAAGCAATTAACTTATCAGCAGAACCGAATTCGATCGCCTGAATCACATCTCGTCTTCTAGCCAAAGGCATAGGATTCACTCGATAACCCAACTTATAAAAAACATAAGCCGTCAAATGATTGCCCTTCATCGCCTCCCCCACACAACCGGGAGCCATAAACAAACCCTGAAACAGCAACCGATTCAAATCAAAAGTTGCGCCGCCGCTGCTGCCAATTCCTGGCGCCGTCAAGCGACAAGTTGCCGCCTCCACCAGATCCGCCCTGCCGGCGACGTAGCCTCCAGCAGGGACGATCGTACCCCCCGGATTTTTGATTAAAGAACCAGCCATCAGATCCGCACCCACAGCAGTAGGTTCGCAATCCTCGACAAACTCCCCGTAACAATTATCAACAAAGCAAATTGTGTTAGGATTCTGATGTTTGACTATGGCGACGATTTTTTCAATCTCAGAAATAGACAAACTCGACCGCCAAGAATAGCCGCAAGAGCGCTGGATAAAAACCAGGCGAGTCTTTGCTGAAATAGTAGAACTCAATGCCTGCCAATCCAAACTTCCTTCCCGAGTTAGAGGCAACTCACGGTAACTAATGCCAAACTCAAGCAGTGAACCTTGACCTTGCCCCCGCAAGCCGATCACTTCTTCTAAAGTATCGTAGGGAGAACCAGCCACTGCCAACATTTCGTCACCAGGACGCAGGATGCCAAAAAGAGCACAGGCGATCGCGTGAGTACCCGAAACAAACTGTACCCGGACAGCCGCGGCCTGGGCCCCTACCACTTCGGCAAACACCCCGTCCAAAGTCTCCCGACCCAAATCATCGTGGCCGTAACCCGTAACCCCTGCAAAATGGTGGACTCCAACCCGGTGGCTGCGAAAAGCTTTTAAGACTCGTTGAAGATTTTGCTTGACTGTAGTGTCAATACCAGAAAAAATCTGAAAGAGTGCCTGTTCTGCTTCCTGTAGCCGTGAAACGCTATTCATCTATACCTCGCTCACCCTTTGCGTGCGCGCTGTTCATTATGGCGTAGATGCGGCCCCTAGTTTGTAAACATAATATATTCATGACGATTGCAACTTCCAAAAAAACTTCTCCTGATTGGCCTGTCGTAGGCTTTATGGCCTTTCTGCACATCGGTGCTTTATTTGCTTTGCTGCCTGGTAATTTTAGCTGGTCTGCGGTCGGGCTAGCAGTATTCCTGCATTGGGTAACAGGTGGTTTAGGAATTACTCTCGGATTTCACCGCCTCGTGACCCACCGCAGTTTTCAAACACCGAAATGGCTAGAGTATTTTCTAGTTATTTGCGGTACCCTTTCCTGTGAAGGTGGCCCGATCGACTGGGTAGGAATGCACCGGTTACACCACATACATTCCGACACCGAAACAGATCCCCACGATTCCAATCAAGGCTTCTGGTGGAGCCACATGGGCTGGATGCTCTCGGATCTGCCGATCAGAGTTGAAATCCCCCGCTTTACTAAAGACATCGGCGACGACCCAGTATACAAGTTTCTCCAAGCATATTTTATCCCCATCCAAGTTGTCTTCGGTGTGTTGCTTTATTTATTAGGCGGCTGGTCTTTCGTGGTTTGGGGCGTCTTTATGCGGATCGTGGTGGTGTTCCACTGCACTTGGCTGGTTAACAGCGCTACCCACAAATTCGGCTACCGCACCTACGAGTCGGGCGATAGCTCGACCAACTGCTGGTGGGTGGCTCTGCTCACCTACGGCGAAGGCTGGCACAACAACCACCACGCCTTTCAATACTCGGCTCGCCACGGTCTCCAATGGTGGGAAATTGACTTCACCTGGATGACAATTCAATTGCTGCAATCGCTGGGTTTGGCAACCAAAGTGAAATTAGCAGAAAAATAGCGACCGGCAATTAGTCATGGGTTGTAGGTCATTGGTTGTAGGTCATCAGTTCTGGACTAATGGCTCGTGACCAATGGCTAATCCTGTTTTTGCGATCGGTATAGGTTGGGTTGAAGTAAGTTCGCATCCTCTGGTGCGATCGACCCAACCAAAACCAGAATCAGTTATAATATAATTGGGAACAAAAAAATTTGTTTGGCAGCCAAATTTTTTATTTTCAAAATACAACCGTAAATCTTTTTCAATCCTAATCCCAAATCTATCATTGATTCTTTATTAGTTTGGGCAAGAGTGCAGCAAAAAAGTTCACTGCTCAATCCCAACTATTATGCGTGAATCTAGCTCGGCATCTCATCAGAAATCAAAAAGAGAATGACAATTGCAACGCAAGAAAAACTCCAATACAATTGGAAGCACGTTATTAGTTTAGCAGGACTTCATATCGGCGCTTTGTTCGCACTGCTACCCAGTAACTTCAATTGGACAGCAGTTGGTTTAACAGTATTCATGCACTGGATAACCGGCGGTTTGGGAATAACTCTGGGATGGCATCGTATGCTCACCCACCGCAGTTTTCAGACACCAAAATTCGTAGAATACTTTCTAGCATTTTGCGGAGCCCTTGCCTGTCAAGGAGGAATAATTGATTGGGTTGGGCTGCACCGATTGCACCACACCAACTCTGACCAAAATGCGCTCGACCCTCACAATGCCCAAAAGGGTTTTTGGTGGAGTCACATCGGCTGGATGCTATATAAAGGTCCAGCTCACGCTGAAATTGCCCGCTGCACAAAAGACATTTCAAGCGACCCGTTTTACCAATTTTTGCAAAACTACTTTCTCCCGATGCAAATCGTCTTTGGCGTCTTGCTTTACTTAGCAGCAGGCTGGCCGTTTGTAGTGTGGGTAATTTTTGTACGCTTAGTTTTGGTGTATCACTGCACCTGGTTTGTTAACAGCGCCACTCACAAATTTGGCTACCGCACCTACGAAACAAACGATAGTTCTACTAACTGTTGGTGGGTGGCTGTCTTGACTTACGGCGAAGGCTGGCACAACAACCACCATGCTTATCAATACTCTGCGCGTCACGGGATGGAAAAGTGGGAAATTGACTTCACTTGGATGACAATTCAAGTTTTGGAAGCACTAGGTTTGGCTACTAAAGTGAAATTACCAGCCAAGTAGCAGCAATTGGATCCTAGACGCAGAACCTCTGTAGGCTGCGTACTTCGCACCTTACCGCTTCAAAAACCCGGTTTCTTAAAGAAACCGGGTTTTTTGGTGACTAATAACCAATCATCAATGACTAATGACTAATGACTAATGAGCCCGTTTTTGCTCGCCCCGGCCGCGCAAATATTCCGCTAAAAATGCCAATCCTCCTGAACCTACTATCAACAGCACGCTGAGAGCATTAATATCAGGTTTTACCCCAGTCCGAATCCGGCTAAAAATTTCCATCGGCAGAGTTGTAGTCCCGCTACCTGCGGTAAAACTCGCAATCAAAAAATCGTCCATGCTGAGGACAAAAGATAGCAGACAACCCGACACAATTCCGGGTATTAATTGAGGGAGCAAAACCTGAATAAAAGCTTCAACAGGCGTGGCACCCAAATCCAAGGCAGCCTCTTCTAAATACGGGTTTAAATCTGCCAATCTAGTAGAAACAGCTAGGGCGATGTAAGCCAGACAAAACACAATGTGAGCGGCGACAATTGTCCACAAACTCAGAGGAATAGCCAGCGCAGCTAAAAATACCAGAGTAGCAACTGCGGTCGCAATATCTGGAATAATAATCGGCAAGTAGGAAACTCCCTGATATAAACTCTTGCCAGGAAAGCGGTAGCGGGCTAAACCAACCGCCATCAAAGTGCCGAGTACAGCCGAGATTGCAACTGCACAAACAGCCACTGTTAAACTGTTTCTCAGGGCAACTAAAATCCGCGTATCGCTAAATAATTTAACGTACCAATCTAAAGTAAATCCTTCCCAGCCGGCGCTAAAACGCGATTTGTTAAAGCTATAAAAGGTGAGTACCAGGATGGGCAGGTACATATAAAAAAACATCACAACGGCAAATATCACCTGCCAAGAAATCTTAAATTTAGGTTTTAAGTACATATCGGGTTGTATTTCCTCCTGTGGATTTTCGGGGGTATTTTCCATTTCTCGGTAATCGGTAATTGGTAATTGGTAATGGGTAATCGGTTGTTGTCAGTTGTTATTTGTGAGTAGCTACCAATAACCAGTAACCAATAACTAATGACTAATAACTACTGACTAATGACTTCTTTAAATTGCATTACGATCGCCATATTTGAGCAAAAGGGCAATTCCGATACTCACTGCAAAGATTAATACCATACTCAGAGCCGAACCCAGCCCCCAATTTTGAGTCGCCCCCAAAAATTGATTGTAAATTAAACGAGCAGCCGTCATACTAGAAGCTCCACCGAGCAACTCCGGATCGACAAAATCGCCCAAACTGCTAATAAATACTAGCAAAGAACCCGCAGCAATTCCCGGCATCGTCTGAGGTACTGTCACTTTCCAGAAAGTTTCCACTGGATTTGCGCCTAAATCCTGAGATGCTTCTAGCAACCTGCGGTCTAACTTTTCCAAAGATGCGTAGAGAATTGTCACGATATAAGGCAAATAACTGTAAGCCATGCCGATTAGAACTGCGGAACTTTGATTGAGCAATTCTAGAGGAGGGATGCCCAAAAATCCTAGGAGCGAGTTGAGAACGCCCGTAGGACGCAAAATTGTAATCCAAGCATACGATCGCAACAGCGAAGAAGTCCACAGCGGCAACACAAAGCCTAACAAAGTTAAATTCCGCCACTTTTTCGAGACATTGAGGGCTATCCAGTAAGCCACGGGAAATCCCAGCAGCAAACAGAGAATAGTAGTCCCCGTTGCGAAAAAGAGCGATCGCCCCATCACCTGCAAATTCAGCGGCTCAAACACTCGCAGGTAATTGCCGATTCCCGAAGGATTCACCAAATCTCCCGGTTTAATATTCGGCACCAAACTAAGCTGAAAAATCACCAAAGTTGGTATGACTAATAATAAAAGCAGCAACAAGCCCGAAGGGCCGAGCAATGTCAGTGGCCCAGCCCACGCCGACCACGGGGAAACAGTTTCAGCCTTCAAAGAAGAATTGGGAGGAATAGGAGGGGGAGTTCTAGTTGAAACAGCCATAGATCAATTTTTTTGAGTTTTTAACCGCTGATGAACGCGGATTAACGCGGATATAATACGGATAGAGTGGGCGATCTGCTGTACGGGGGCGGGTTGATGTAAATATTGGGTGAGAATCAGAGATAGGCTGTAAAACCCGCCCTACTTTTGATGATTAGCCGCTAGTTAATTGAGTCCAATAGCGATCGTAGACTTCCATAAATTTCCCTACCGGAGCCACACCTTCGCACTTTTTCAAAATATCTTCCGAAGGGAAAAGAATGTCGTTTTCGCGCACTTCCGGCGGCAACAAACTAAAAGCATCTTCCGAAGGAGTTGAAAAACTGAGCCGCTCTACTAAAGAAGCAGCGACATCGGGTTGCAGCATAAAGTTAATCCATTTATACGCTGCTTCGGGATTGGGAGAACCTTTAGGAATTACTAAAGTGTCAGTCCACAGAGAAGAACCGCTTTTGGGGACGACATACTTTAATTTATCGTTATCTGAAATTACTTCATTAGCATCAGAAGAATAACACATAGCTACCTTCAAATCCCCCGTCAGCATTTGAGGCCGCCAAGCATCAGTAGTAAAAGATGCGATCGCCGGTTTGAGCTCCACCAACTTTTCGTAAGCTTGTTTCACTTGCTCT
This sequence comes from Microcoleus sp. B3-A4, assembly GCF_036705385.1. Classification (NCBI taxonomy): domain Bacteria; kingdom Bacillati; phylum Cyanobacteriota; class Cyanophyceae; order Oscillatoriales; family Microcoleaceae; genus Microcoleus; species Microcoleus sp. B3-A4. The sequence goes on from NZ_JAUBUI010000023.1 coordinate 28,956, forward strand.
TGGTTCGTAGAATTCAGAGAATAGCCTAGCATCCGCAACGCAGCGCCCATGACTTCTCGAACATCACTCGCCAGCGTCATTCGCTTTGCTAACTCCTGTTTGTGCTGCCACAAATACTCCCAATCTTCAGGAGCTTCTTTGAGTTGTTCGCTGTTGTAAATCAAGCCTGTGGTTCCCCAACTCAAAGGCACGCTGTAGCGGTTTCCTGGGTCATAAACAGGGTTTTGGAACTGTTTTCGGAGCCGATCGAGCCCGCCCAAACTCGAATGGTCTAATGGACTCAACAGCCCGAGTTCCGTCATTTGAACCACCATGTAGTCAGACGGGTAAATGATGCTGTAGGCCCGACCACCGCCAGCTTGAACCCTAGCCAGCATCGCCTCATTGGAGTCAAATACGTCTGCAACCACGCTAATGCCAGTTTTTTCGGCAAAGCGATCGAGCAAAGCGTCATCGGTATAGCCTGCCCAAGTATAGATGAAAAGTTTGTCGGCAGAACCTTTGACCGGAGGAGCAGATTGTACGTCTGCAAGCCGCCAGCCACAACTAGAAAGAGCTAACCCGGAAATTGTCGCCGCCGAATTTTTTAGGAACTGACGGCGTGTAGAATTAGCCGGAAAAATCCTGGAAATTGGTAAGTTAGTCGGAGGCACAGTTAGATTTTAGATTTTAGATTTTAGATTTTAGATTGGGGAATTGGGGATTGGGAAATTCGATTTTAGATTTTAGATTTTAGATTTTAGATTGGGAAATTAGGGATTGGGAAATTCGATTAAATCCGTTAAATCCCGTACACTGTTCGTTGCCGAACTTTCCTGCAACATCCATCCGTTAAATCCGTTAAATCCCGTACACTGTTCGTTGCCGAACTTCCCGACCTCCGTGACATCCGTTAAATCTCGATGGCGCGTTCGTTGCCGAACTTCCTTCGTAATTATGCTCGATCGGTCAAAGCGAGACAATCAGTAGTTCCCCAATAAGCGTAAATCGGCGTGTGCGGATCTGGGAAAGAGCCGCCGGTATTTGGCTGGCGTATAGTAATTTTATCGCCCGACGCCAACTCAACCACGTAATGAACGTGCGTGCCCATGTACATAGTATTTTTGAGCCGCCCTTCAAAACAGTTGACCGACACTTCCGGCTGGTAGAGATTCAAATATACTTTTTCCGGCCGAACGCTGACCACAACCGAGTCGCCTGTGACACCACTCCACATATCCGACTGTTGAACGACTATTTTCAGATTGGCTGATGTGCGAACTGTGATAGTCGATCGGTCGATCGACTCCACCGTACCAGAAAACAAATTCGTATCCCCAATAAAATCCGCCACAAAAGCCGTCTGGGGACACTCATAAATTTCTTCAGGAGAGCCAATTTGCTCAATCCTGCCCTCGTGCATCACCGCAATCCGGTCAGACAGACTCATCGCCTCTTCTTGGTCGTGAGTCACCATCACAAAAGTCAAACCCAATTCTTGATGCAAATTCGACAGTTCCAACTGCATCTGCTTCCGCAACTTCAAATCCAGAGCACCCAGGGGCTCGTCCAGCAGCAGAACCGCCGGTCGATTTACCAGAGCTCTCGCCAAAGCCACCCGCTGCTGCTGGCCGCCAGACATTTGACCGGGAAACCTGTTGGCGAAAGATTCCATTTTCACCAATGCCAAAACTTCCCGTACCCGTTCTTCAATTTCCGCTTTCCCCAGTTTTTTTATCCGCAATCCAAAAGCGATATTGTCCCAGACATTCATGTGTCCGAACAAAGCATAGCTTTGAAACACAGTATTTACCGGACGGCGGTAAGCTGGAGTGTTGGTCATCGACTGGCCACGAATCATCAATTCGCCCGCCGAGGGAGTCTCGAACCCAGCGATTAACCGCAGGGTCGTAGTCTTGCCGCAGCCGCTAGGCCCGAGGATGCTAAAAAATTCTCCTTGGCGGATGTTGAGGTCAACTCCGCGGACTGCGGTTTCGCCGTTAAATACCTTAAAGACCTTGCGGAGTTCAACGTCAAGCGCTGTATCCGTTGCTGTCGTACCTTGGTTGAGTGCTGTCTGAAACATATTCGCCCTTTCCTGGGGGTAATGCACGCTACTTAAATACAGTTTAAGTTTAGACTTTTCTGTATTTTAGGTGAGGAATGTTGGATGTAACAGGTTTTGGGATTTGTTCTTTAAATTCTATCCCAGAGCGCACCATTGTCAGCCACAGGCAAGATGCCTGTTCCACAAGAAAATTCACTCTTTGTGGAACAGGCATCTTGCCTGTTCATAAAAGGCTTATTGAGAATGGCGCAACATCTCATATCGAACGGCCATCTATTTATTCTCAGGACTTGGCGTGGGAGATGGTTTTTGCGGTTTGTCGGTTTTGGGTTCTTCTGCTTTTTTCCACTCTGACAAAGGTCGCTGGACGGCATTTTTAAAGTCAAAAGGCACTAGCAGCACGGGCAAATTTTGGGCTGAATTTTGAGGGGGCGCTTCCGGCGGATTGGCTTGAGCGTACAAGAAGCGGCCGCTAAAGTCTGTTTTTCCTAAAACTAGGCGGTGAGTTTCCTGGTTGTCCAGTTTTACTGTGACTGTAGCTTGGGGTTGGTCGAGACCAAATTCTGGCAGTTGAGCAGCAGTAATATTAATCGTGCGATCGCTCTTTCCTGTTGCCAGCCTGTCGAGCAAAAAATCCACCGATGCTTGACTCGCGTGTGCTTGCACTGGCAATTTCATTTCCCAGCTAGACTTGCCTCCTTTTGTAGCATAAACTCGTTCAAAAGTCAATATTTTTTCAGGAGTTTTGACTGTAAAGAATTGTACGCGATCGGAGTTAAAAGCAAAAATTTTTTGTTTTTCTTCCTTAGCGGCTTCTTCTTTCGGAGATACTTGCATCTCGAACAAAGCAACCAACCCCGTCATACTCAGCGCGACGGCTATCAATACTAATGTATTTTTCTGCAATTTCATAGTAACTGAGAATTGGGCATTGGGCATTGGGCATTGGGCATTGGGCATTGGGCATTGTTGACTGTTGACTGTTGACTGTTGATTAATGTTATTGGTTATTTGTTATTAGCCACAGCAAAGGATTAACAAATGACAAATGACAACTGTCAACTGTCAACTGTCAACTGTCAACTGTCAACAGACAACAGTCAACTAACTTATCTTCTCTTCCACCAGATAGCGCCGCCAATTCCCAGTCCGAGTAAAGGCCAAATTAGCCAAGCTAAAACCAGCAATCCTACTTGGATGGTCGTCATGTTAATGCGACGGTTGGTAGCTTTTTTTGGACTGATAGAAAAGCTTTGCTGGTCTGGTTTACTCAACCAACTGACTGAATTGAGAAACACGTCGCTATTGAGTTGTTGGTCAAACCAACCGTTAGTCACAAATTGAGATGTGCCAATTACTACCATTCGCGATGTTTTTGTAGGAGTTGAAGGCGCAGAAGGAGTTGCCGTTGGACTGGGAGATGCTGTGGGAGAGGTTGTGGGTGTTGGCGAACTTTCTGGAGATGCTGTGGGAGATCCTGTGGGAGATGCTGTGGGTGTTGGCGAAGTCGTCGGTAATGCTGGAGGCGTAGCTTCTTGCGAGACAATCACCGAATAGCTGATTGGGGAAGCTGTTGGTGTAGTTGTCGGCGACGGTGAAGTTGTCGGCGAGGGTGATGTTGTAGGTGATGGTGATGTTGTAGGTGATGGTGAGGTTATCGGCGATGGTGAATCTGTTGGCGATGGTGATGTTGTAGGTGATGGTGATGTTGTCGGCGATGGTGAATCTGTCGGCGATGGTGATGTTGTAGGTGA